>DEHY01000143.1 GCA_002352185.1 Competibacteraceae bacterium UBA2788 | reverse complement strand
AGCCCGTGCAGCGGAATATCGGGACGGCTCCAGGCATCGGGCGCAGGCGAGAGATCGTCAGTATTGGTTTCGCCAGTGACCTTGAATACGGTAACGGTAATTTTTTCCGCGACCTTGCCGCGATGGGTGAACCACTCGGCGTCGGCCCAGGATTGCATGATCTGTTTAGCGAGGGTATTGCCGGCGTCGGCCTTCTCCTTGACCTCGTGTTTGTAATCAAACATCAGCAGGGTATTGGACAGCGCCCTGGCGGCGGCGGGCGCACATTCGGCATTGTCCAGCAGGTCAATCAGCGGCTGGATGTTGTAGCCGCCGAGCATGGTGCCAAGCAGTTCAGTGGCGCGGATGCGGCTAAGCAGCGGCGACTGCGCCTCACCCTTGGCGACGGCGGTGAGAAAGGCGGCCTTGACGTAGGCGGCCTGATCCACGCCGGCGGGCACCCGATAGGTGATGAGATCCAGCAGGAAGTCTTCCTCGCCTTTAGGCGGATTCTTGAGCAGCGCAACCAGATCAGCGGTCTGCTGGGCGGTCAGCGGCAGCGCCGGGATACCTTGCGCGGTGCGTTCGGCGGCTTGTTGGCGGTAGTTTTCTAGCACGGAGAAACCCCTTGATGTGATGGTGATCCTGCGGATAGCGGGCGACCGACAGGAAGGACTGCGGAGGACTTGTGCAGGTTGACTGGAACTCGCCCACATCGGGGTTGGTGAGCAAGTTCCAGTACAAAAAAAGCGTCACTATTGTAGCGTTGAAGTGAGGTCTCTGTGAATGTTGCCGATGGCGCGCATTCCGCTGTCTTACCACGTCAGGACTTTCGCTTTCCGTCATTCCCACGCAAGCGGGAATTCAGTAAGCCACTGAAAAAATTGGATACCCGCTTTCACGAGCATGGCAAATTCAAGGGGTTGGCGAAAGTCCTGAACATAAGTCATTCCTTTTCGGGAAGGGTCAGCGCCAGGAACAGCGCGCCGTTTTCGCGCTTGACCAGCACCGGAATCGGTCGGCCCGTCGGCAATGCCTTCACCAGATCCGTAAACTGGTCAACATTGCTGATTTCCTGATTGTTGATGCGGGTGATAATGTCGCCCGGCTGGATGCCGGCGCCGGCCGCCGGCCCCTCGTCCACATCCTTGACCAGCACGCCCTGATCGCCTTTCTTGCGCTGATCGGCGGGCAGTTCAGTCACCATCAGGCCCAGCCGATTGTGGGTGGACGGTTCGGCAATCGCCTGTTGCAGCTTGGTTTCTTCCGGCAGCTCCTTGATCTGAACTGTCAGCGTCTGCTCCTTGCCCTCACGAATCACCGCCAGCGGCGCGGAGGTTCCGGGCCGGGTGCGACCGACCATCAGCGGCAGATCGCTGGAATGCCGCACCGGCTGGCCGTTAAAAGCGGTGATGATGTCGCCCGCCTTGACTCCGGCTCCCTGCGCCGGGCTATCTGCCATCACTTGTCCGACCAGGGCGCCGCGCGGCTTGTCGAGGCCGAAGGATTGCGCCAGTTCGGGCGTCACTTCCTGAATCAGCACGCCCAGCCAGCCGCGCGCCACCTTGCCGCCCGCCTTGAGCTGATCCACCACGTCCATCGCCACATCAATGGGAATGGCGAAGGACACTCCTTGATAACCGCCGGAACGGCTGTATATCTGTGAGTTGACGCCGATCACCTCGCCATCGAGATTGAACAGCGGCCCGCCGGAATTGCCGGGATTGACGGCGGCGTCGGTCTGGATGAAGGGGACATAATTGTCGTTGGGCAGATTGCGGGCCAGGGCGCTGATGATGCCCTGGGTGGCGCTGCGCTCGAAACCGAACGGCGAGCCGATGGCCAGCACCCATTGGCCCACCTTGATCTTGTGGGTGTCGCCGAGCTTGACCGCAGGCAGCTTGGCGTCGGTCTTGACCTTGAGCAGGGCGATGTCGCTGCGACGGTCCTTGCCGACGATCTGCGCAGGCAGTTCGGTGCGGTCGTTCAGACCAATCACGATGCTGTCCACGTCCTCGACCACATGGGCGTTGGTGACGATATAGCCATCCGCCGAGATGATGAAGCCGGACCCGACCGAGGAGCGCGGTTGAGCAGGCAGATTCGGCATTTGCTCAAAGAATTTTTTGAAATAGTCGTGGAACGGGCTGTTTTCAGGGATTGACGGGTGGCCGCGCCGGGTTTGATCCCGCTCCCTGGTTTCGGCTTTGGTCTGAATGCTNNCCGCCCGGATGACCGTGCTGTACAGCAGGCCAAGGACCGCAAGCAGCCAGAACGAGGGTTTGAATCGTTGCATAAGAATTCTCCTGAATTTATGGGACGACTGCACAGTCAATTCAGCGCGGAAAAAGCTGAAAAACCCTGTAGCGCGTCGGGATTGACCGTTGTTGACCGGCTTGGTTCGGAGTTTCAGGCGCGGCGGCGCAGGCGCGCAGCAGCCTTGATCGCCAGATGGCGGGCGAGCAGCAGGGGCGGCATCCGCAGCCAGTGCGAACGGATATAGAGCAGCCGGTGGGCAAGGGCCGGGCCAGCGCGGCGGGGTTGTGCAGTGAGCGTGATCGCGGTGATCAAACCATCCATGAGGGCCAGCGTCGGCCAGATTGGAGCGCAGGGTTGCAGGGCGCGAGTAACGGCGGCGGGCACCGGCGTACCCAAAAAGCGCTGGGCGTAGCGCAGCCCGTAAAACAGAGGCCGACCCAAGTGTAATTGCCGGGCGCGTTGCGGCAGCGTATTCCAGAAGTCCGGTTCGTGAGCGCCGAAATGGCTGAGCAGTTCGTGCAGGTCCAGCAGATCGCGCAGCGGGTTGGCCAGCTCGCCGTCGTGGAAAGCGTGGGCGGCGCTGTGCAGCACCATGTCGGTGGAGGCAAACACCCGGAATGGGGTGCCGGGCAGGGGACGGGAGGCCGCGATCAGTTGGGCCGGGTCAGGTTTCAGTCGGCTGGTGATCGGCAGGATAGTGTGATGCACATCTACGGTGGTTCCACGCAACCGATGCCGGAGCGGCGGCAGTTCGTGCATCCACTGGCGATAGTAATGATCGTCGTAGTCAGTTTTTTTTACACTCTCCCAGCCGTGCCGGATCAGCGCCGTTTCGAGGGTGGACAGGCTGGATTTGGGAACCATAATATCTACATCGGACACTAGGCGGCCACGGGCGCAGGGTAGACCGGCCATGATATAAGCCGCGCCTTTGAGCAAAATCACTGGAAAATCAGGGCCTGGCAGGCCAAATAGGGCGCGCTGGATGCGGTTGCACTCCCAGCGGGTGCGGCGCTCGTGTTCGGCGGCGATGATGGCGGCGGCTTCCAAATGCGGTTGCACCTGGAGCGGGATTCGGTCAAGTTGGCTCTTAGATTCGAGAGCAGTGTAAAATTTTGCCACTACCCCGGATCGGCGGGCCTGGGGCAGCAAACGGTCCCAGTCTCTCAAGCTAAGCCTCAGTAAAAATTCATTTTTTTTGATGGCGTGTAGCAGAAGGCTGGAGTACATATTGGAAATGATCGCGTTGGAGGTACCAATAAATTATGGCAAATTTTACAGTCTTCATGGTGGCGCCCATTGAGGCTGTTCGATTAATTTTATTAAATACAATGCATTGCTAATAAACATTTATATTTGGAACGAAAATTGCTTACTCTATAAAATTACTTTTGGCAAGTCTTCAGGAGAAACCCATGACTGAACATGACAAGCATCCTTCGGGCGTGGGCACGGCAGCGCATGCGCAACCACCTTCACAGGGTCGGCGGCGGCTGGTGAAAGGAGCGATTATTGCGGTGCCTGCTATTTTTACAGTACGCAATGGTTTTGCTCGACCAAACAGCATGCCACCTTCACAGGATGAAGCCTGCTCTTCTTTTTTGGCGGGTGGTATCAATGCGCCAGGTTATCAGTCTTTTATAGGCATACCTGGAAATGCTAATTTCGATCCTACTGTCTGTATCCCGCCGCCACCAGCTACGCCAACAACCCCGCCAACTTCGCCAACCCCGTAATTTATGATGATATCTGCGCAACAAAATCATGATAACAACCTGTGGCGGGTCAACCCTGCGTCTTCTTTGCTTTGGAAACAGTTTGGCGAAGGGCGTTTTATAGTGTTCAATAAGTCATCGAGCCAAACTCACATAGTGAATGCATTATGTGTAGATGCGCTTGATCTCTTGCAACAACTTCCCCTCAATTTACAGAAGCTGGCCGAATCACTTGCGCAACGCAACGAGTTTTCGCTTGATGAAGACTGGCTAACCTACATCAACGAGATGCTGTCCGATATGGATCGGTTAGGACTGGTTGAGCCAGTCATATTGTGAAACTTATTGATTTAACTCCACACCAGTTACACAGACTGCTGCAACGGGAAGGATTGACCTTTTGCACCGGTCCTTTTTCTTTCCGGCTACACAGTCCTGCTGCTGACTTGTCAACCCAGCTTCACTATCTTTATGCCGACTATTTGTTCGTTGATAACGCGAAATTCTCTGATTTCCACATAAAAATCTCCCGGCATAGTGGCTGGTGGCGTTCCAGAAAACCTTGGATGCTGTTTGAAACCGATATTGATACCCCTTATCGCCCATTCGCTGAAGATTCCATTCTGCCATTTCTAGAGTGGGGTATTAACTGGTGTGTGGCATCTCAAGCACACTGCTACTTGATGCTGCATACCGGCGCGCTGGAAAAAAACGGTAATACGCTGCTATTACCCGCACACCCCGGTTCTGGTAAAAGCACATTGTGCGCAGCCTTATGTCATCGCGGCTGGCGGTTGTTAACTGACGAAATCGCCTTAGTGCGTCCGGCTGATTTAGCGCTTGTTCCATTTCCTCGTCTTATCGCCCTCAAAAATCAATCTATCGCTGTCTTCCGAGAGTTTATACCTGAAGCAGTGCTGGGGCCGGAGTATCCAAATACTCCCAAAGGTACGGTTTGCCACGTTCGCCCACCGATGGACAGCATCGAACGTTCCGATGAAACCGGTCGGGCGCGCTGGATCGTCCTGCCCAAATTCAAGGCTGGCGCATCGCTTGCGTTGAAACCCCTGGACAAGACCGAAGCCTTTATTCAGCTCACCGGTCATTCCTTCAATTACGAACTCATCGGTCTGCGCGGCTTCCAGGCCATGACCGGGCTGATTGACGCCTGCGACTGCTACACCTTCGAATACGGCGGTGATCTGGAACAGGCCGTGGCGCAACTGAACGCCTTGGCGGACGGTCTGATTGAGCGGTCAAGATCTGCATAAATCCGTTAAAGGAGAACCCTCGTCATGGCTCAGACCGCTTCCACCATGCTGCCGCTCGGCACTGCCGCCCCCGATTTCAGCCTGTCCGAACCCGCCACCGGCAAAACGGTAGCGCTGGCCGATTTTGCCGCAGCACCGGCGCTGCTGGTGCTGTTCATCTGCAATCATTGCCCCTTCGTCAAGCATGTTCGGGCGGAACTGGCGCGATTCGCCCGCGAATATCAGGCCAAGGAACTCGCCATCGTCGCCATCAGCGCCAACGATGCGGCCCACTATCCCGACGACAGTCCGGCGAAAATGGCCGAGGAAGCTAAAAGCGTCGGCTATGTTTTTCCCTATCTGTACGACGAAAGCCAAGCGGTCGCCAAAGCTTACCAGGCCGCATGCACTCCCGATTTTTTCCTGTTCAATGCCGACCGCAGGCTGGTTTATCGCGGCCAGTTCGACGGCAGCCGACCGGGTAACAATATCCCGGTGACTGGCGCTGATCTGCGGGCGGCGGCGGATGCGGCATTGGCCGGACAGCCGGTTTCGCCGGAGCAGAAGCCCAGCATCGGTTGCAATATCAAATGGAAGACGGGGG
>DEHY01000214.1:13831-16907 GCA_002352185.1 Competibacteraceae bacterium UBA2788 | reverse complement strand
TTCCAGCGCCGCGCCATCGGCTTCTCCTTCCGGCGTGGATAGTTCCAGATAGGGTTTGCCCAAATGCCGACCAATATCGCCGAGCAGTTTTTCCGGGCGGTATTTTTTATCGAGGAAGTATTGCACCACCATCGGCGAGGCCCGGTAAAACTCGCGCCGCCAGAAATCGTCCGCGATTTCCTGAAGCAGGTCGCCGGTGTCCGCCATTAACTCGGTTTCAAAGGACAGGCCGCTTTCAAAAGCGTTATCGCCCAGCACCCGTTTGCAGAAGCCGTGAATGGTGAAAATGGCGGCTTCGTCGAAACCGCGTGCGGCGTTCGTCAACCGGCGAATCGCAAGATCACGGTTGGGGAATAAATCCAGCATCCGCACGCTGAATTCATCATCGGCATCGGCGCGACCGCGCTGGAACGCGAGGCGGATTTGCGCCAGTCGGGTGCGGATGCGGTCGCGCAATTCCTTGGTCGCGGCATTGGTATAGGTCACGACCAGAATCCGGTTGACCGGGATCGCCTCCTCCATCACCAGGCGCAGATACAAGGCGGTAATGGTGTAGGTCTTGCCCGTCCCGGCGCTGGCTTCAATGAAATTGAGGCCGGTCAGGGGCGCATAGAGCGGATCGAGGCGTTGCATCATCAGCGCGCTTCAATCCGCCAGCAGCCAGTCCCGCACCACTGCAATCTGATCGTCGGCCATCAGCGCCGGNNGCGTGATCCAGCACATCGGAAAACGCGCCGCGCAGCACCAGCGTCGGGCAGCGGATGCTGTCCCAGAACGGCCATAGATCAACATCCTTCAAATCCAGCGTCTTGAAATTCTCGGCGATGCCGGGATCGTAGGCCATCGCGTAGCGGCCATCCTCCAGTTGCCGGGAACTGTGAATGGTCATGTGCCGCCACTGTTCATCGGTCAGATTGCCAAAGGGGGCGGCGATGGTGCGCATGAAGCGCTCCATCCGTTCGATGCTGTCGTAGGCGACCACCTGGCCGACATAGGTCGCAACCCGTTGCAGGCCGGCGACGGGAATGCGCGGGCCGATGTCGTTGATCACCATTTTATGGATCGGCGTGCCGGGATAACTGGCCAGGAACAGGCCAATCAGCCCGCCCATCGAGGTGCCGATCCAGTCAATCCGCTCGGCGTCGATCCGCGCCAGCAGCATCGCCAGGTCATTGACATAGAGCGGATAGGTGTAATCGCTCTTGTCGGCCAGCCAGTCGCTTTTCCCGCGTCCGACCACATCCGGGCAGATCACCCGGTAGTCCTGTTCCAGCGCGGCGGCGAGAAAGTCGAAATCGCGGCCAGTGCGGGTCAGTCCATGCACGCAGATCAAGACCCTGGGATTACCGGGATCGCCCCATTCGGTGTAGCGGATCCGGTGGAAGCCGTGGGGGCCGAGGGCGCGGTAGTCACGGAATTGCATGGTCATAAACCGGTTCTCCTCATCAGTGATGGCGCCATTATCCGGCAAGCGGTGGAGGGTAGCTATAATTGCAGCATCAACCTTTTAGCGGAGATCGGCATGGCGAATTTACACTACACCGCAAGCGGCCAGGGCGATCCACTGCTGCTGCTGCACAGCGGCGGCATGAGCGGCGCGGAATGGGAACCGCAAATTCCGCGATTCGCCCGCGCGTTCCGGGTCATCGTTCCCGATCATCTCGGCCATGGCCGCAGCCCGATGGTCGCCGACCGGCTGACCGTCGCCGACATGGGCCGCGCCGTGCTGGAACTGCTGGACGAATTGGGGCTGGTGCGGGCGCATCTGGTGGGTTCTTCGCTGGGCGGGGCGGTGGCGCTGTGGCTGACGGTTCACCATCCCGACCGGGTCAGCGCCCTGGTGCTGTATCGAGTGGGCTACCGCAAGGATGAAGTCACTCACGCCGGCACCCGCAATATGGCCGATCCGGCCTATTGGCGCGGCGTCGGCATGCATAAATGGCTGAGCGACATCCATCATCCGCAGGGTGGGCCGGACGCCTGGGAAGCGGTGATCGGGCGGGTGTCGGAGGCGCTGGAACCGGCGACGACCGATCATGCTCATGACTTGGAAATTCTGGAGCGCATCATCCAGCCAACGCTGATCGTGGTCGGCGACCGTGATCCGGTGGCGCCGCTGGATCAGATTCTGGAAATGTTCGGGGCGATCCCCAACGCCGGACTGTGGGTGATGCCCTATGCAACTCACGTCACCGCAACCAATACCTGGCGGGCGGAATCCTTCGCGCTGGAAGTGTCGCGGTTTTTGCAACGACAGAAATAGGGCAATCCTATTTGAGTTGTGGAATTTGTCGTAGCACGGGCAGGATGCCCGTGCCGCATCACAACCGTAGTAGCACGGGCATCCTGCCCGTGCCACATTCCACGGGCAGGATGCCCGTGCCACATCTGCAACCTGTTATAGGGCGGAAACATCGGGAGCATGTAGATGAGCAAGATGCAGCACATTCTGATGCTGGCGGCGGCGCTGATGACCGCACCCGTCCATGCCGGCCAATATGACGCCGTATTCAGCCAGGCTCAGCGGATGCTGGTCCAGTCGGCGCAGAATGACGAAGCGGGCCTGAATGCGACCCGGCAGCAGTTGGAAAGCATCCCCAAACCGGCTCACCAGAATATCAAGGAGGCCCGCGCTCTGAATCAGCAGGGTTTGGATGCGCTCAAGCGCAATGATTATCCCGCCGCTGCGACCGCTTTTCAGAAAGCGCAGGAAATCGATCCCGCCGATATAGAAATCGCCGGCAATCTCGGTTACGCCACCCTGAAGATCGGCCAGTTCAAGCGCGCCGAACATCAACTGATTTATGCCATTTCGCTGGCGCCGGGACGGTCATCATCGTGGTTTAATCTGGGGCAGGTTTATGGGGCGCTGGACAATGCTGAAAAGGCAACCGGCGCATTTGCCAATACCTATCGTTTATCCCAGAATCGCGCCAAGACTGAGGAATTTATGCGACAGGCTTTGGCCGCGCCGGAGAATAACGAAGCCACTCGCGCCGCATTGCAGCGGGCGTTGCAGCTTTTCGGATTGCCGGCGCAGGCGCAATAACGCCGCAATAGGCTAAAGCATGAAAAA
>DEHY01000214.1:0-13707 GCA_002352185.1 Competibacteraceae bacterium UBA2788 | reverse complement strand
CAGGAGCGCTCCCGTCTCATCGGGCAGCGCTTTGGCCTCTTTGTGTCCATAGCGACCCGGTTTGTCTTCAACACTTTTCTTGCGGCAACCCTGGTAGGCACGTCCAATAAAACCTGCGAAGTCGTCCTCGCTCCAGAGGGATTGCCGCCCCGCTTTATGCGTCTGGAGGGCATAGGCGCGGTGTCTGACGCGGATCAGCAATGCCGCATCGCCGCGATAGACATTACCGAACGCAAGCAGGCGGAAGCGGCGCTGCAACAGAGTGAAATCTTCATCAAGGACATCCTGGACTCGCTGACGGCCCATATCGCCGTGGTGGATGCACAGGGCGCAATTATCCTGGTTAATGCCGCATGGCGGCGCTTTGCCGAACAGAACGGCGGCGACGCCGCGTGTCGGATTGGGGCCAATTACCTGGATGTTTGTCGCAACGCGCTGGCCGGCGATCACAGCGGGGAAGCCCAGGCGGCGTTGCACGGTATTCGCGCGGTCATCAGCGGCGCGCAAATCAGCTTCAGCCTGGAATATCCCTGCAATTCACCTACCGAGCAGCGCTGGTTTGTGATGCGCGTTTTCCCGGTGAGTGGCGGCCGTCAAGGCGCGGTGATCGCTCACGAGGACATCACCGCACGCAAGCAGGCTGAGGAAAAACTCCGCGAAAGCAAAGCCAATCTCGCCGCCATGCTGAACAGCACCCCGGAAGCGACGATACTGATAAATCGGCGCAGCATCGTGATCGCCGCCAACGAAGTAGCCGGGCGACGTTTGGGACGAGACGCGGCGGCGCTCATCGGTCGGTGTATCTACGACCTGATTCCACCGGAAGTGGCCGAACGGCGAAGACCGTATGTCGCCGAGGCATTGCGCACCGGCCGGCCGGTGCATTTCGAGGACCAGCGGGACGGGATGTGGATTGCTCACAGCTTGCAACCCGTGCGCGATGCCGACGGCAAAATCCGGCGGATCGCCATCTTTGACACTGACATTACCGAGCGGCGACAGGTGGAAGCAGCGCTGCGGGCCAGCGAATTGCGCTTCCGAACTCTGGTGGAGTTGCTGCCCTGCGGCATTCAGGAAATCGACCGCACGGGCCGCGTGACCTTCGCCAACCCGGCGCTGGAACGTCTTTACGGGCCGTCGGTCGGGCGGTTCATCCGGGATTTTCCGGCGGACGCCGCCGAACGCGATTCTCTGCGCGACTACCTGGAATTCCTGCTGCGCGAACAGCCGCCGCCCACGACTTATTTCTCGAAAGATCGGCATGCCAATGGCGGCGCCATTGACTGCCAGACGGACTGGACTTACCTCCGTGACGCGCACGGTCAGGTGCAAGGCTTTCTTGCGGTGATTACCGACATTACCGAGAGAAAGCGGATGGATGAGGCGCTTCAGGCGAGCGAAGCGCGCTTCCGTCTCCTGCTGGAGCAAACCCCGTCAATAGCCGCCCAGGGCTATGACCCTGACGGCGTGGTTCATTACTGGAACGCCGCCGCCGAGACTTTCTACGGCTACACGGTGCAGGAGACCATCGGGCGGAACTTGCTGGATTTGATCATTCCGCCGGAAATGCGCAGGGAAACCGAACAGGCGATTCGGCAGATGGCCGCTACCGGACAGCCCCTGCCTACCTCGGAGTTGTCGCTGATGCGCAAGGATGGGGAGCGAGTGGCGGTCTTATCCAGTCATGCCGTGATCCAGGTTCCGGGCAAGGGGATTGAACTGTTCTGTCTGGATATGGACAGCGCAAACGGATGGAGGAGGCCCTGCGCACTTCGCTGGCGGAAAAGGAGACCCTGCTGCGTGAAGTTCACCACCGGGTCAAGAACAACCTCACCGCGATCATTGGCCTGCTGGAGTTGCAGCGCAGCCTGATGGCTGACGCGCCCACCGCGTCGCTCCTGGTCGAACTGAGTGGTCAAATCAAGTCCATGGCGCTGGTTCACGAGATGCTGTACCGGTCCGAGACCCTGAACCAGATTGATTTTCACGCCTATCTCCAGGCGTTGATCGGATATTTGCGCGGTGCCTTCGATCCACGCGGCGCCATTCGGATCAACGTGGCAATGACCGAGATCTGGATGCGCCTGGATATTGCGATTCCGTGCGGCCTGATCGTCAATGAACTGGTGGTCAATGCCCTCAAATATGCATTTCCTCCTGACGGCTCCAGCCACAAATATAACACTTGTGATATTTTTATTACGGTAACTGCCGAAGGAGCAAACTATACTCTAACTGTAGCCGACAACGGCGTGGGGTTGCCTGCCGATCTGGATTGGACCACCACGAAAACCCTGGGTCTGCGGCTGGTGCGAATGCTGGGCCAGCATCAGCTCCAGGGCAAATTCGATCTCGACCGCACCGATGGAACCCGCGTTTCGTTGCGGTTCAGCGTCCATGAGTGGGATGGGAGCGCGCAACTTGAACCGGGGAAGCATTCTGATCGTCGAGGATGACGGCATCATCGCCGCCCATTTGCAAGACACCTTGACCCGTCTGGGCTACGTCGTGCCGGAACCGGTAGCGACGGGCGAAGCGGCGCTGGCGGCGGTGGCGGCGGCGCCGCCCGATCTGGCGCTGATGGATATTCAACTGGCCGGCGCGATGGATGGCGTGACCGCCGCCGAACACATCCGTGCGGCTTTCGATATTCCCGTCGTCTACCTGACCGCCTTCACCCAGGACGCGCAACTGCAACAGGCCAAGGCGACGGCGCCTTACGGCTACCTGGTCAAACCGGCGCCCGAACGGGAGCTGCTGGCGACGCTGGAAATGGCGCTGCATAAACACAGCCTCGACCGCCGGCTCCGGCAAAGCGAGGAATGGCTGGCGTTGGCGCTGTGGGGCGCCGACTTGGGCATATGGGATCGGAATATTCGCACCAGCACGGTTTTGTACAGCGGACGCTGGGCCGAGATCCTGGGCTATGGATTGACCGATATCGCGCCGAATTACGCCAGTTGGGAAGCACGGGTTCACCCCGACGATTTGCCGGCCATGCGGGAAGCGTTCAACGCCCATCTGGAAAACCGCGCCCCCTTCTACGAAAGCGAACACCGGCTTCGGCATAAGGACGGCCATTGGATCTGGGTGCAGGCCAAGGGCAAGGTGACCGAGCGCGATCCGGAAGGTTGTCCCCTGCGCGCCTGCGGTGTCCTGCTGGACATCAGCGAGCGGAAGCGGCTGGAAGAAGGTCTGCGCCAGCTCGCCGCCACCGACCCGCTTACCGGCGTGTTCAACCGGCGCTACTTCCTGCAAAGTATCCATCAGGAGATTAGCCGCGCCCAGCGCTACGCCCGCCCGCTGACGTTAATCATGTTCGATATTGATTACTTCAAGCGGATTAACGACACCTTCGGCCATGAGCAAGGCGACGAGGTGCTGAAAAGCACGACAGCGCGGGTGCGGCAACGACTGCGTCGCAATGACGTCTTTGCGCGTTGGGGCGGTGAGGAATTCATGATTCTGGCGATAGAGACCGCGCTGCCACAGGCGGTTGCCCTGGCGGAGACATTGTGGGCGGCGCTGCGCGATGCGCCCTTTGCCGGCATTGGTACGGTCACCGCCAGCTTCGGCGTCACCGAATATCAACCCGATGAAACCCTGGATCAGTGGCTGAAGCGAGTGGACGATCTGACGTACCAGGCCAAGAGCAGAGGCCGCGACCGGGTGTGCCATTCCGGGGAATCAGCGGGTTAGTTCAGATTGAGCGGCGGTATCAGAATTTCCTTATCCAACGCCTCTCTCCGGCAAGCGGGCGCGGGGCAATTGAGATAAAATGCGCTGCTCCCAATCCACTCCGCCGCAGGAAGCCAGACCATCATGAGCCAATCCATCGCCGAATTGCGTCAGGAATATGCCATGGGTGCGTTAAATGAGGCCGAAGTGGATCCCGATCCCCTCCAGCAGTTCCAGCGCTGGTTCAGTGAAGCCGTTGCCGCCCAACTGCCCGAACCCAATGCCATGACTCTCGCCACCGCCGACCGCACCGGTCGCCCCTATGCGCGGGTGATGCTGCTCAAGGGTTGTGACGCTGACGGTTTTGTATTCTTCACCAACTATCGCAGCGACAAAGGCCGGCAACTGGCCGAAAGCCCTCACGTGGCGCTGGTGTTCCTCTGGCTGGAGCTGGAACGGCAGATCCGGATCGAAGGCGCGGTCAGCCCGATTCCCGGCGCTGAATCGGAAGCCTATTTCCGCAGCCGGCCACGCGAAAGCCGCCTGGGCGCGCTGGCGTCGCGGCAGAGCCAGGTGGTGGCCGGCCGCCAGATTCTGGACGAGCGCTTCCAGCAGCTGGAGGCGCAGTACCCTGACGACAATATTCCCATGCCGCATCATTGGGGTGGCTATCGAGTCCGGCCGGACCTGCTGGAATTCTGGCAAGGCCGTCATGGCCGGATGCACGACCGGCTGCGTTACCGGCGGTCAGCGGTGGAAGGCGGCTGGCTGCTGGAACGGCTGGAACCCTGACCCGCCGCTGTCATGCCGCAAAGATCCCGGATGGCGACGCGGGAACATAATCGTCATTTTTGGGTCTTAGGGCGCTTGTGAAATCGGACGCGGTCCGTATAATGCGCTCATCGCCAAGGCCGGATTCTTAACAATTAAAAGGGCGACTGTCGCCGCAAGGCGATTTGCCTCGGATGGGCAGGGTTTTCGGAGCCTGAATACTTGATAAAAAAAGGCTGGGCATACGCTGCCCTGTCAGAAACCACTGAAGGAGGATGCGCGACGGATCGAGGGCGATAGCCTCCACCGCGCGGGTTCGAGGGCAAGGTTCCGAATTAAAACAAATACCCTTTAATCCTTTCGACGCTATCAGCCGATCCCCCGTGGATCGGTTTTTTATTTCCGGCGCATACTCCCCCTGACTCCGCTCAGGGAACAGCGCCACGCTGGCACAGCCTGGAGGTGGCGGAAATGGATCGGCTCTAGCGCCGAATCCACCAACCTGCCCGGCGGCATCCACCGCTACGGATGCGTGCGGGCGCGTCAGACCTTCACCGCCAGCCGTTCGACCAGATAGCGCTCGCAGCCTTTCAGCGTGGACAGCTTCGGATAGTCGAAATCGAAAATCGCCACGTTCATCTCTTTTTCCAGGCTCATCATCAACCGCAGAAAGTCAATCGAATCCAGTTCGATCTGATCGTGAAAGCTGATGTTGGGATTGAGCGTCTGGACATTGGCGTCCGGTACAACCTCGCTTAGTGTGCGCAGGATCATCTCGCGAATCTGCTCTTGGCTTGGGGCGTTCATAGGGGTTTTCCCTCTCATGGATATGGATTAGCTCAAAATCCGGTGTGGCGTTGTGTTCGGCATGTTGCGCCGCAACATCAGTCTCGCATCGCACCTGACAAAAAGCAAGCGATTATCGTGCCGCTCTTATCGTGATTTCGGATTTTATCTTAGCGGCAAAAATTAGAATAAACCTCCTAACCCTCAACCGGTTGGCGTTGCATCGGCATCCAGAACCGATAGATCCCCCAGGGGCAGTCCCAATTCCCGGTCGCGCAACAGCCGGCGCAGGATTTTTCCGCTGCGGGTCTTGGGCAAATCCGCCATGAATTCCAGTTCACGCGGCGCCACCGCCGGTCCCAGCCGGGTGCGGGCAAAACCGAGCAGTTCCTTATGCAGCGCGGCGCTGGCGACATAACCGGGCTTCAGCGCCACAAAGACCTTGATGATGTGGCCGGCGAACGCATCCGGCTTGCCGATCATGCCGGCTTCGGCGACCGCTGGATGTTGCAGCAGCGCGCTTTCGACCTCGAACGGCCCAATCAGGTGCCCGGCGCTTTTGATCACGTCGTCGTTGCGGCCCAGAAACCAGTAATAACCCTCAGCATCGCGGGTCGCCAGATCGCCGCTCAGATACCAGC
Source organism: Competibacteraceae bacterium UBA2788 (assembly GCA_002352185.1). GTDB lineage: Bacteria > Pseudomonadota > Gammaproteobacteria > Competibacterales > Competibacteraceae > Contendibacter. The sequence continues at coordinate 7,831 of DEHY01000214.1, read as the reverse complement.
CGTCGGCAAAACAGGCCCGATAGCGTTCCGCATCGTCCAGATAGCCGCGAAACAGCGACGGCCAGCCGATTCGCACCGCCAACTCGCCTTCCTCGCCTGCATCGAGCAGGTCCACGCCGCCGTCCGGTCGCCGGCGCACGATGGCGGCGGTAATGCCAGGTAATGGTCTTCCCATCGAACCAGGTCTTAGCTCCTGACCAAGTCGGTTGGCGATCAGGATTGCGCCCGTTTCCGTTTGCCACCAGGTATCGTGAAACGGCCGCCCCAGGGCTTCCTGGCCCCAAAGAACTCCTGCGGGATTGAGCGGCTCGCCGACGCTGGCCGCAAAGCGCAGCGCGCTCAAATCGCAGCCCTGCGCCGCTTCGGCCCCGACTCGCATCAACATGCGGATGGCGGTCGGAGCGGTGTACCAGACGTTGACCCGCTCCTGTTCCAGAATGGCGTACCAGCGGCGGGCGTCGAAGTCGGCCTCATCCACCACCAGAGTCGCGCCGCACGCCAGCGGGGCGATGATGCCGTAGGACACGCCAGTGACCCAGCCGGGATCGGCGGTACACCAGTAAATATCGCCGGGCTGTAGCTCGAACACCCGCCGTCCGGTGAACCGGTGGGCCACGATGGCCTCATGCACATGGATCGCGCCTTTGGGCGTACCGGTCGTGCCGCTGGTGAAATGCAGCAGCGCCCAGTCTTCCGGGGCGGTGAACGGGATGGTGAACTGGTCGGATTCCGCGTCGAGCAGGGCCTGGAAGGAATGAACGCCCGGCTCCGCGCCGCCGCCGTCGGCCAGCAGCACCTGCGCCAAATCCGGCAGATCATTGCGTTGCGCCTGCACCTTGCGCTGGTACAGCAGCGCGGTCGTCACCAGCACCCGCGCCCGGCTCTTGCTCAGCCGCACCCGCACCGGCTCCGGGCCAAAGGCGGAAAACAGCGGGCAGAACACCGCACCCGCTTTCAGCGTCCCCAGCGCGGCGATGTACAGTTCGGGAATGCGCCCGGCCAGGGTACACACCCGATCACCCTTGCCGACGCCCAGCCGGCGCAGCATGTTAGCGAAACGGTTGCTCAGGCCCGCCAGATCGGCGTAGCTGAAGTCGCGCCGCTCGCCGTTTTTACCCCGCCAGCGCAGAGCCACTGTGGCTCCCCGGCCTGCCTGAACGTGTCGATCCACCGCTTCGCAGGCGATATTCAGACCGCCGCCGGGCAGACCTTCCAGCTCGGATCGCGCCACCGCCCAGAACGAATCGGCGGGCGCTGTTGCAGCAGCGGCCACATTCGGCGAGGGTTCGCCCGGCTCCAGTCTCTGGTGTGTCGTTGTCCCGCTCATGTCATCGCCTCGCTTGCCAGTCGCTTTAATTGAAAAAGGTCATTGTAAGACACGCCCGCCGCCGATCATGCCGCCGTCTTCCAAATCGCGTTACCATAGAATCCCGGCGCCTTTGATCAGGTGAGAAATAACCATGACCATTCGTAATCTCGAATATCTGTTCAAACCCCGCTCCATTGCCGTGGTCGGTCGCGGCAAGCAGGCCGGCGGCCCCGACGTGACCGTGCAATTCAATCTGATCGAGGGCGGTTTCAAAGGCCCGGTGATGCCGATCAATCCGGATCAGCAGTCGGTTTCCGGGGTATTGGCCTACCGGGACATCGCCAGTCTGCCCGTAGCGCCGGATCTGGCGATTCTGACCACTTCTCTGGATGAGGCGCCGACCCTGATCAGCGAACTGGGCGCCCGTGGCACCCGGGCGGTGCTGCTGCTGAGCCGCGAAATATTGCAGGACCACCGGGGCACCAGAACGGCGTTGCTCAGCCCGGATCTGTTGCGGAGCCATCTGGATGATGGCGAATCCCTCAAACAGAAGATTCTGGAGGCGGCCAAACCGTATCTGCTGCGCATCATGGGGCCGGATCATCTGGGCTATGCCGTGCCCTCCACCCATCTCAACGCCAGCTTGAGCTGCACCCGGCCGCTGGCGGGCCATATTGCACTGCTGTGCCAGTCGGCGGCGGTGATGCGCAGCGTGATTGACTGGGCCACCAGCCGCGACATCGGGTTTTCGCATGTCATCTCGGTGGGCATGCGCTGGGATGTGGACTTCGGCGACCTGATTGATTACCTGCTGCGGGACAGTAATACCCGGGCGATCCTGATGTACATGGAAAATACCCGCAACCGCCGCAAGTTCGTATCCGCCGCCCGCGCCGCTGGCCGGGTCAAGCCGGTCATCGTACTCAAGCCGCGTGATTTCCGGGCCGGGCCGGTTGAAGATGCGGTGTATGACGCCGTATTCCAGCGGGCCGGCATCCTGCGCGTGAACAACATTGAGCAATTGTTCAGCGCCGCCGAAACCCTGGCGACCGCCAAACCGGTCTACAGCAACCGGCTGACCCTGCTCAGCAACAGCTACAGCCTGGCGCTGCTGACCAGCGACACCCTGCTGCGGCATGGTGGCCGTCTGGCCGAAATCAGCGAGGCGACCCGGACCCAACTGGCGCGGGATTGCCGACCCGATTATCCGATTGAAAATCCGGTGGACTTGGGCGACATGGCCGGCCCGGAAGAATATGGCAAGGCGCTGGATTTGCTGTTGCAGGAACCGGGCACCGACGGGGTGCTGGTGATCCATGCCCCCGCTTCGGTGGATCGATCCATGGACAGCGCCAGGGCGGTGATCGAGCGCGCCAAGAACCGGCGCTTGATCATGACCTGCTGGGTGGGCGAAGCGGCGGTGGAGCCGGCGCGCGATCTGTTCAGGACCGCGCACATTCCGACCTACGAAGCGCCCGGCGAGGCGGTGGAAGCGTTCATGCGCCTGGCTCAGTACCGGCGCAATCAGGAACTGCTGATCGAAACCCCGCCTTCGATCCCGGAGGGATTCACGCCCGACATCGAAACCGCCCGCCGCATCATCCAGATCGCCCTGACGGCTGGCCGCCGTCGGCTGAATGCCTATGAAGCCAGTCAGGTACTCAGCGCCTATCAAATCAGGACGGTGCCGCTCCAGTTCGCCTCGACCCCGGAAGCCGCCTCCGAAATCGCTCTGGAGTTGCACGAGCCGGTGGCGCTCAAAATTCTTTCGCCCGATATTGCCAACAAGTCCGAGGTGGGCGGCGTGACGTTTGGTCTGAACAATCCGCTGGAAGTGCTGGTCGCCGCCACCGGCATGTTGGAGCGGGTGCATGAACTGGCCCCCAATGCCGTCATTGACGGTTTCGCGGTGCAGCCGATGCAGTCGCGGCACAACGCCTATGAACTCATGATCGGAGTGCGCACCGGTCGCCGGTTCGGGCCGGTCATCTTCTTCGGCCAAGGCGGCACCGAGGCGGAGGTCATTGATGACGTAGCCTATGCCCTGCCGCCGTTGAATATGCAGCTGGCGCACGATCTGATGTCGCGCACCCGGTTATACCGCCAGATCAGCGCCAATCGCGGCCGCCCCGTAGATTTGGACGCTATCGCGCTGACCCTGATCAAGGTTTCGCAGATGGTGATTGACTTGGCCGAATTGGTCGAGATGGACATTAATCCGATCTGGGTGCGCCCCGACAACCTGCTGGCGCTGGACGCCAACATCCTGATCACGCCCAACGGCGCGCCGGCCACGCAGCGGTTGGCGATTTCGCCCTATCCCAAGGAATTTGAGCGCCGCTACGAACTGCCGGATGGCCGCGCCTTCCTGATGCGACCGATCCTGCCGGAGGACGAGCCGGAATTGCGGGATCTGGTGCGGCGCATTCCCTCGGAGGACGTGCGGATGCGGTTTTTCCAGCCGATGCGCGAACTGCCGCACGAGATGGCGGCTCGATTGACCCAACTGGACTACGAGCGCGAGATGGCGTTCATCGTCACTACGCCCGATAGCCTGCCGGGCAAAGGCCGGATTTGGGGCGTAGTGCGCTGCAACGCCGATCCGGATATGGAGAAGGCCGAGTATTCGATCCTGGTGGATCGGAACATGACCGGCCTGGGGCTGGGGCCGATGCTGATGCGCTATATCATTGATTATGCTAGGAGTCGTGGGATCAGAGAGCTGTACGGCGAGGTGCTGCGGGAAAACGAATCCATGCTGCGGCTCAACCGCGCCCTCAACTTCCACGTCAGTGCGTCACTCGACGATCCGGGGGTCCTGCATGTGTCCCTGCTGCTAAACTGAGTACATGATCGATCCCGACAGCCGCGCCGTGGCCCGCCAGCACACCGCGCAATTGCTAAAAATGCTGCGCGGTTATGGGCCAGCGCCTGCACCCTCTGCGCCGGAACGGACCGCCGATCCGGCCCCGAATGCAGTCGCCGAGGCGTCGCCTGCGTATGTCCGGGTGCTGGACGCGCCGCTGTTGCGGACGCCCCCGCCGATGCCTGATTCGACTCCGCCTCCAGTACCGCCCCGCCGGCGTGCGGATCCTCTGCGCCCGTCTGCGGGAGAGAGGGTGGGGACGAGGGCAACGCCGGGTTTCATTCCGACGGTCGGCTACAGGCTGCGCCACGCCTCCGGCGTACTTGGACGGCTGGTGGCGCAGGCCGATGAGATGAACCGGCTCAACCACATGTTTCATGCCTATCTGCCGCCGCACCTGCGCGATCATGCGGCGATCATCCGGCTGGATCAGGAGGCTTGGGAAGTGCGCGCCGACTCAGCCAGTTGGGCTACCCGGCTGCATTACGCATTGCCGGGCATCCATCCGCTGCTGAGTCAGCATCTGGGCATCACGCTACCCAAGCCGCGTATTTATGTGGCCCCGGCCCCCGCGCCGCCCCCGCCCCCGCAACGGGCGCGGCTGACGCTGACTCGGCGCAATGCCGAATTGCTGGAAGCGACCGCCCGCAATCTGTCGGACGCGCAGTTAAGCGCGGCGTTGCGGCGGCTGGCGGCGAATGCCCGGCGCACATCGGAAGCAACAGAAGAGTCATCATCACGGCTTACACCCAACTCCCCTCCTGTCTGATGAGTGGGAGCATGGCTAGAATTCCTTTGACGATCTCGCCGACTCGGTGTGGGCGAGGGCATCATCAACCGTTACGGACCGGATCGCGTATTTGCCCTGGTTCTCAAGAATCGGCGCTGGCGATACGGCGATCATGAGCGTTTTCCACCGTGGGCGCCTTTCACCTAACCCGTTATTTTTCCACACTCTCTTTCGCGCTGATCGTGCTTGTCGGCGGGGCGCTCGCCCTGTTTTTGCACCAGCAGGAATCAGCCCAGCTCAAGCGTATGGCCGAAGACCGCAACGTAGCCATGACTCGGGTATTCGGCAACGCACTGTGGCTGGATTTCGCGCCGATAGTGAATACGTCCGCTGATCGCTCGGCTGACGCGCTGCGGCGGCAGGTGGAGCAGCGTGGACTGTACGCCAAAGCCTCTGCATTGATGCGCGACTCCGAAGCCATCAAGATCAAGGTCTTCAACCTTGATGGTCTGACGGTGTTCTCCTCCGACCCCAGGCAGATTGGCGAAGACAGGCGCAACAATCCCGGTTTTATCGCCGCCGCCGCCGGAAATGTCGTCAGCGAACTGACGCATCGTAATCAGTTTGGCGCCTTCGAGGGCGATATGACAGACATCGATGTGCTTTCCAGTTACGTGCCCATTCGCGAGCAGGGCCGACTGGTGGGCGTATTCGAGGTTTATCAGGATGTCACCTCCTTCATGCGCCAGATCAACCAGTCCAAATGGCTGGTAGGGTTGACCGTGCTGGGCGTGCTGGGCGCTTTGTACCTTGTTCAACTGCTGCTGGTGCGCCGGGCGCAAGCCATCTTGCGCCATCAGGCCGATCAACTGGAGGCTGCCAACTGTGCGCTTGATCATCGCGTACAGGAACGCACGGCGGAATTGCAGGCCGAAATTGTTGAGCGGCGCAGTGCCGAGTGGTGTCTGGATCACCTAGCGCATCATGACCCGCTGACTGGCCTGCCCAACCGACTGATGTTTGCCGAGCAGTTGAAGAAAAGCATCCACCTCACTGCCCGCGAGGCGCAGCAACTGGCGGTGCTGTTCATCGATCTTGACCGCTTCAAGACAGTGAATGACACGCTCGGTCACGCCGTCGGCGATGAGCTGCTGGTGGCGGTTACGCATCGGCTGAAATCGTGCCTGCGCACCGGCGATTTCCTGGCGCGGCTGGGTGGAGACGAGTTCATCTGCATCATTGAGGATGTCAAGGACGCACGCACGGTAGGCATTGTCGCCGACAAGCTGATCAAGTGGCTCTCCCAGCCTTTTCAGATCGTCGGGCATGAACTCTATGTCGCCGCCAGCATCGGCATTTGTTTTTACCCGTCCGATGGCAAGGATGTCGACGCGCTGGTGCGCAATGCCGACACGGCGATGTATCAGGCCAAGGCGCACGGTCGCAGCCGCAGCCATTTCTACACGCCGGAGATGACCACCTACGCGCAGGAACGCATCCGCCTCGATGCCCTGTTGCGGCGTGCAATCGAGGCCAACGAACTCGCCCTGCACTACCAGATCAAGGTTGATATCGAAGGCCGTCCAACCGGAGCCGAAGCGCTGTTGCGCTGGACCAGCGCCGAGCTGGGCGCCGTGCCGCCGGTACGCTTCATTCCACTGGCCGAAGAAACCGGCTTCATCGTCGATCTGGGCGAATGGGTGCTGCGTCAAGCCTGTCGGCAGATGATGACGTGGCGCGTCGCAGGCTGGGCAATGCCGAAGATGGCGATCAACCTGTCGGTCAAGCAGATTGATCGCGGCAACATCGTTGAAGTGGTGCGCGCCATCCTCGACGAAACGGGGCTTGAACCTGCTGCCGTAGAACTGGAAATCACTGAATCGGTAATCATGAATATCGAGGACGCCTTGTCCATCCTCAATAAACTCCACCAGATTGGCGTACAGCTTGCCGTGGACGATTTCGGCACCGGCTATTCTTCACTCGCCTACCTGAAGCTGTTGCCGATCAATACGCTCAAGATTGACCGCTCATTCGTCATTGGCATCGGTGACAATGCGGGTGACGAAGCGATCATCCGCACCGTCATCGCGCTGGCCCACAGCCTCAAGCTGGCTACCGTGGCCGAAGGCGTGGAGAGCGCCCACCAGGTCGACTTTCTGCGCACCCACGGTTGTGACGAGATTCAAGGCTATTTCTTTGGCAAACCTCAACCGGCGGATGCTTTTGCCGAAAGCTGGCGCCAAAGAGGATGACTGCGGGCATAATTCAAGAGGTAATGTAGAAAACCTTGCCGGGGATTTCTTCTGGTGCGATTTTGCAAATTTTCCTTAAAAAACAAAAAATCAGCCTGTTTCAGGACTATGCCCCCGTGTTTCATTGTCACCAAAGCAATCGCCTTGAGATCCTGGCGGACCGGCTGGCCGAACATCTGAGTCAACCGCTGCGCTCGCCGCTGGCGCGGGAGATCGTGGTGGCGCAAAGCAACGGCATGGCCCGCTGGCTGGCGCTGCGGCTGGCCGAACGGCTTGGGGTTTGCGCCAACCTCGGTTTCCAGTTCCCGGCCACTTTTCTTTGGGAAATGGCGCGGGCGGTCTTGCGTTATCTGCCGCCGACTTCCAGCTTCGACAAGCCGGTGCTGAACTGGCGGCTCATGGCGTTGTTGCGGGAGGTGGATGAATCGCCCCGCTTCGCGCCGGTGCGGGCCTGGCTCGGCGACGGCCACAACGATTTCCGCCGCCACGAACTGGCCTGCCGCATTGCCGACTGCTTCGACCAGTATCTGGTTTACCGGCCCGACTGGATTCAGCAATGGGAAGCGGGCGGCGAAGATCACTGGCAGGCGGAATTGTGGCGGCGGCTGGCGCGCAGCGGCGAAGCGCACCGGGTTCAGGTGCAGGAGCAGTTCCGCGCCGCGCTGGCCGGC
>DEHY01000156.1 GCA_002352185.1 Competibacteraceae bacterium UBA2788 | reverse complement strand
ACAACCGAAAGCCCCGGCTCTGCTGGGGGATGGTTACTGTGAAGACTTTGCTCTTGCCACTCGACACGATCCACTTGGATTTCTTTAATCCCCAAAATCGACTCAAAAACTTCAGACTCCGTCATTCGGAGTTATCCATTCATTTCGCTTTGGCTTCAATTATCGAAACCCATCAAAGAAAATTAAATGCACTTAAATGATGCATGTCTGGCCTCGGCTCCACAAGAACCCTCGAAGAACCGCAAAATCTTCTTCAAGTGCTTGATTGATTATAACGGGACCACCAGAAGCTCTATTTTTCATCGGATACTTCGTGCTTCATTCTACGCAACTACATGATTTTTATATCACTACATGTGCAGGACTACCCTTATTTTTACGAAATTTTTACACAGAGTTCCGTCATTTTTACGGCTTCTTTACGGCTCTTCAGGTAGAAATTCAGAATTTCACATACCTGCCGCGAGCATCATAAGGAACCGGCCATGTCCCGCCACCCGCAAGACCAATCCATCGAGAATCTGATTCACCGCGCCGAAGCCGCCCAGGATGTAGCGGCGCTCAAGGATGTGCTGGTCGAAACCCTGACCCTGCTGACGATAGCTCGGGAGGATATTCGGGCGCTGGCTCATCGCATCAAAGCCTTGGAGGAGACTGCGCCGGATCAGGCGGCGCTGGAAGAGACGCGGGCCGATATCGACCAGCTGCTGAACCTCGCCGTGGGAACCGCATACGAGCGGTTCGCCATGGCCGCCCGGCGCTGCGTCTACGATGAAAACTGGCAGGAGGCGGATACCGCCTTGGCGGCCTTCCGCGAGCCGGGCGAATTGCGTGACCTGGCGCTGCGCATCCGTGGCCGACTGATCGATCTCTATTCCTGAACTGCCAGCCCGATCTCACGAGCAGTCTCAAGTCACGCTGTACTTATCCCAGTAGAGGTAAATGACGATGATCCCAGATACGGTTTATGGAGCCATCCTGTTGAGCGTTATTGATTTTTTTCTCAGCTTTGTGGTGATTTCCGGCATCGGTTTTGTCCTTTCGCTCTTTCCGTACTTGAACCGATTGGGAGAAATTGACGAGAAGAAGCTGCGGGAAGGCGGTCATTAGGCTTTCGCATCATCCCAGGCAATCACCGAATAAGCCAACGATCAAGACCGGAGGGGTGGACGTTGTTCGATCAGATTCTGTTTTTTTTCAACGCGCTGCTGCAACAGACCGGGGCAGCCAACTTCACCTTTGGCAACCTGGTGATGATCGCCATCGGTGGGACCATGATTTACCTGGCGATTGCGAAGCATTACGAACCGTTGCTCCTCATCGGGATCGGTTTTTCCTGCATCGTCGCCAACGTGCCGGGACCGCCCGATGTGCCCGGCGGGCCGCCCGTCTCCGCGCTGCTCTACGTGGTGAAGGAAGGAGGGCTGTTCCACTACGCCTACGAAGGGGTGGCCAAGCTCATCATCCCGCCGCTGATTTTTCTGGGCGTGGGCGCCATGACCGATTTCGGTCCGATGATCGCCAACCCCAAGCTGGTCATTCTGGGGGCAGGGGCGCACCTAGGGATCTTCGTGGCGCTGATTCTCGCCAAATTGTGCGGTTTCACCATTAACGAAGCCGGCGCTATCGGCATCATTGGCGGGGCCGACGGCCCCATGGCGATTTTCGTCACCGTAAAACTGGCTCCACATTTGCTTGGCCCGATCTCGGTCGCCGCCTACTCCTACATGGCGCTGATGCCCATGATCCAGCCGCCGGTGATGCGGTTGCTGACCAACCCGGCGGAACGCAAGATTGAGATGGCGCAGATCCGCAAGGTCAGCAAGCTGGAGAAGATCGTCTTCCCCGCCGTGATCGCCATCATCGTCAACCTGTTCTTTCCGCCGGTCGCTCCGCTGATCACCATGCTCATGCTGGGCAATCTGCTGAAGGAAGTGGGCGTCACCGAGCGGCTGGCCAAAACGGCGGGCGGCGCGCTGATGAACATCATCATCATCATCCTGACCGTGGCTATCGGCTCCACCATGGCCGCCGACAAGTTCCTGAACTGGGACACGATCCTGATCGTCGTCCTCGGGTTGCTGGCTTTTCTGTTCGGGACGGCTTCCGGCGTAGTCACCGCGAAGATCATGAATCTGTTCATGAAGGTCAAGATCAATCCACTGATCGGATCAGCCGGCATCGCATCCGTTCCCATCGCCGCCCGAGTCTCCCATATCGTGGCCAATCAGGAAAACCCCCACAACCACCTGATCTTCCACGCCATGGGGCCAAATCTGGCCGGCGTGTTCGGAACCGCTATTTCCGGCGGGATCATGCTGGCGCTGCTGGGCGTCAACTGAGGCTCAACAAGCCGCAAGTCGCCTCNNCTTGCCGTAATGTTGCCACGCCGCGAAGCCGCCGCCGATCAGCGCCGCCGCTAACAGCGCGGCAAAGGCGATTTTCCATGGACTATAAGGCCGCTCACCCTGCACTTCGCCGCTGCGCCCGTTGACCACGAAGCGATAAATCCGGTCGCGGAAACGGAACGCCGACATCCACACCGGCAACAGGATGTGCTTGAAGCGAATGTCGCCATAGCGGGTATCGGCGGCGAGGATGCGCTGGTGGTCGCCGCCAATGTCGCGTTCAATGTCGCGGCGGATGGTGGGGGCCATGATCTCGCGGGCGCGCTCGAAGCCCTGATCCAGTTCCACCTGATACATCTCGCTGCGGAACCCGCTCAGGTACGCCTCCTGATAGGGCGTCAGATGCGCCAAATCCCAAGGCTCCAGCCGCTCAGTCACCGCCCGTGGCAGCGACTGACTGGCCAGCACCAGCACATCGTCGAACGAACGGGAGACCTGGCCCGCCGCCGGAGTCCAGCGGATTTTAGTCACGGTGCGGGTCCGTTCCACTTCGCGGCCATCCTCGATAACGATGCAGGTTTCCTGAACTTGATAGTTGTCGCCGCGCTCGCCGTGATAACTCGTCGTGGTGTCGGCGTCGTAGGTCCAATAGGGCACATACATGCCGCTCAGACTGGCGTCGTTGCGGGCGTACTCCTTGAGCTTGCCCGGCGCAAACCACAACCTGCCGAGCCATTGGCGAAATGCGGCGCGGGCTTGATCGCGACCGATCTGGAACGATAGCAACGCCTGGGGCTGCAATTGACGGTGCTGCCCGGTTTTCGCTACCGCTGGGGCGCCGCAGAATGGGCATAAGCCGGAATGTGCGACGCCATCGAAGCTGTAGGACGCGCCGCAGGAATCACAGTGGACGGCAACATTGTCGCGGGTGGCGGCGGTGGTAGCGAGCGTTTGCAGCATCTGCCGGAAGTCCTGCTCCACTATCGGCGCGACAGTGGCGACAATGCGGTTCTCGTGGCCGCAATGGCCGCAGCGCAGCGCCTCAGTTCCGGGTGCGTACTCCAGTGCCGCGCCGCATTGCGCACACGGAAAGCGATGAGGCTCCAGCGAGTGATCGCCGGTGGCGGATGGACTGGATACCGAATTCATGGTGGCGGGTTTCTCCGGCAGGGTGCGACGGGATGCGGCAAGGCGGCAGTCAGGCGGTTGAAATATTCCACGTGGAATAATTTTGGGTGGAATATTCCGTTTCCTGCTTAAACCAGCAACAGCCCGGTATCCTCGTAGAGATCATCCAGTCCCAGAGTGAGGCGGGCGTCACCGCACGCGATCTCGACAATATCCTCGCGGTCGAGAGTCTGTTCGGTCCAGCGGTCTTCGCCCGCCCGCGTCAGCAGCCGGGCGTTGAGATGATCGGCGTCTACCAGCAGGTAATAGCGCAGACTGGGAATATCCCGGTAGTGCAGCCACTTTTCGCGCTGATCGATAGTGGCGGTTGAAGGCGACAGCACCTCGGCGATAAAGCAGGGCGCGATTTTGTAGATCGGATGCTGGTCGCTGTCGTCGCAGACCAGCATCACGTCCGGGTAGTAATAGCTTCGATGCGTAGCAACACGCAGTTTCATGTCGGACATGAAGGCGCGGCAGGAGTGGCCGCGAGTCGCCAGCCGCAGGTGNNGCGAAGATTTCGCCGGCGATGTATTCATGTTTGTCTTTAGCGCGACTTTCCCATTCGAGATAGTCGGCTTCGCTGATATGCGCTTTTTCGGCGGCGGCGCCCATGATGGTGTATTCCTCGATCTGTAGGCCAGCGGGCGGAGGGAAATTTCAAGCTCCCGGCAGCGGCGGCGGCAGATGGGCGAACAGCGACGCCAGTTCGGCGACTTCGCCAGCCGGTATCCATTTTGCCATGCCCTGGGTCCATACCAGGGTGGCGCGGGTCAACTGCCCGCCCTGCGCCTGTCGTTGCAATTCATCCATGGGGAATGGCCCGGCCTGCTGGCCGTTCAGGGCGACGAAATACGGGCCGGCGCCGGGCAATGGCGGCGGAGCTGCCGCAGGTTGAGGGACTGGTTGCGCCGGGCGCGCCAGCGTATCGCTCAGCCGTTGCGCCATCGCCAGCCCCAGCCCCATGTTCAGCGCTTCGGAACCGCCGCCGGGATTGGCCGCCGCATCGCGCAGCGCTTCCGCCGCCTGAAACTGGGTGTACTGGTCGAGATTGCCGACGATGCCCATGCTGGATCGCCTGTCCAGCGCGGCCTCGACCTCCTGAGGCAGCGAGATGTTTTCCACCAGCAGGTTGGGCAGTTCCAGCCCAACCGCCTCGAACTCCGGGGCGATGCGCTGTTGCAGGAATTGGCCGAGTTGATCGTAGTTGCCGGCCAGATCGAGCGCCGGAATTTTTGCCTGGCCGAGGATGTTGGCGAAGCGCGCCACGATCATGTTGCGCAACTGGCTGGTGATTTCCTCGGCGGTGAAGCGACCGTCGGTGCCGACGATTTCGCGCAGGAAGGTTGGTGCATCCTTGACCCGGATCGTGTAACTGCCGAAAGCGCGCAACCGGATCGGCCCGAATTCGGGATCGCGCAGCATCACCGGATTCTGGGTGCCCCATTTGAGATCGGTAAAGCGGCGGGTGCTGAAAAAATAGATTTCGGCCTTGAACGGACTCTCGAAGCCGTGCCGCCATGCCTGCAAGGTCGAGAGGATCGGCAGGTTGTTGGTCTTCAGCTCATACATGCCGGGCTGAAAGGTATCGGCGAGCTGACCTTCATTGACGAACACGGCGACCTGCCCCTCGCGCACCGTCAGCTTGGCGCCGAACTTGATTTCGTTGCCGTGGCGCTCGAAACGGTACACCAGGGTGTCATTGGAATCGTCGGTCCACTGGATGACATCAACGAACTCACCCAGCAGCTTGTCCCACAGTCCCATATCAGCGGCCCCCGGCAGTTGGATTGGATGAACGGGTTTTGGCGTGAGCGGCGGCCAGCGCCTGGCGCAACTCGGTTTCGCAGCTTTCCAGTTGCGCAGCCGCTTCCTGGCGGCGACGGCGGCCTTCATCGGCGATGCGCAGGCTATCCTCGATAGTGGCGATCAGGGTCTGGTTCGCCTTCTTCACCGTCTCAATATCGAATACGCCGCGCTCAATCTGGGTGCGCGCCTGCGCGTTGGCCTGCCGCAGATTCTCGGCGTTGGCGGCTAACAGCTCATTAGTCAGATCACTGGCGGCCTTGACGGTTTCAGCAGCTTGGCCGGAGCGGTAGATGGTAATCGCCTGGGCCAGTTGCTGCCGCCACAGCGGCACGGTGTTGACCAGGGTGGAGTTGATCTTGCCGATCAGGCTTTTGTCGTTCTCCTGCACCAGCCGGATGCTGGGNNCGCCGCTCCAGATCGTCGCGGCTGGCGCGCAGGTCGCGTAACTGCTGCGCCTTGACCATATCCTCGCTGGCCGTTACTTCCCGCTCCAGCGCGGGCAGTTCTGCGCTATCCACCGTGCGCAATTTTTCCTCGCCCGCTGCGATGTAGAGTTCCAGCGTATGGAAATAGTCAAGATTGGCGGTGTACAGCCGATCCAGCGCGGCAATATCGGTCAGCAACTGGGTTTTATGCCGTTCCAGAGCGTCGCTGATATCGTCGATCTGATTGCGCACCATCTCGTACTGCTGCACGATTTTAGCCAGTGGTTTCGCTTTGCCGAGCAGGCGGGCGAAAAAACCAGGTTTCTTGTTTGGATCGAGTTCATCAAGATTGAAGCCGCGCAGCACGCTGACCATGTCGTTCAGCGCCGCGCCGGCGGGACCGGCGTCCTTGTTGCGCACCCCTTCCAGCATACTGTCGGAGATGGTGGTCAACTGTTCCTGGGCCTTGCTGCCGAAGAAAATGATGGAGTTGCTGTCGCGCAGATCAAGTTGCGCTGTCAGTGCAATGACCTGTTGCTGGTCCTGCGCCGGCGCCGAAGCGCGAGCCGCCAGGTCCTGTTGGACCTGCGGCAGGGCCTGGGCGAAGGCTTCGGGCAGCGCTGGCGGCGCGGTCGGCAAGGGCGGTTGAGGCGTAGACATCAGCATTGCTCCTTAATAATCAACCTTGCATGGAACGGATAGCGCTTTGAGACCAACGGCGCATATCCTGCCCCTGTCATTCCCGCCGCGCGCGATGGAGGATCGGAATCAGCGCTGATTGCGCGGCGTGTAATCCCGAACGGTATTGCCCATGTACATCTGTCGGGGCCGNNAGCGGAATGCCCATCGCCCGCAGGATAATGCCGCTGTAAAAGTCTACATTCGGATACAACTTGCGTTCGGCGAAGTAGGGATCCTGGAGCGCCACTTCTTCCAGCTCGCGGGCGATGTCCAGCAGCGGGTCGTTGATGTTCATCCCCGCCAGCATCTTATCGGACGCCTCCTTGAGGATCTTGGCGCGCGGGTCGAAATTCTTGTAGACCCGGTGGCCGAAGCCCATCAACCGCAACTTGGAATCCTTGGCCTTGACCCGGTTGACGTATTCCGCCGTGTTCATGCCCGACTGGCGGATAAATTCCAGCATCTCGATCACCGCCACGTTGGCGCCGCCGTGCAGCGGCCCCCACAGCGCGCAGACGCCGGCGGCGCAACTGGCGAACATGTTGGCGCCGCTGGAGGCGACCATTCGCACCGTGCTGGTGGAACAGTTCTGCTCGTGGTCCGCGTGCAGGATCAGGAACAGATTGAGGGCGCGGGCGACTTCCGGGGTCGGCTCGTAATCCTTGTAGGGGATCGAGAACATCATATGCAGGAAGTTCTGCGCGTATTTGTAATCGGAGCGCGGATACACCAGCGGCTGGCCAACCGACATCTTGTAACTGGCTGATGCGATGGTGCGCACCTTGGAGATCAGGCGGGCCGCCGCCAGCTCCAGAACGGAATCATCCTCGATCTCCATCATGCCCGGCTCGTAGCAGCTCATGGCGTTGATCATCGCCGAGAGAATCGCCATGGGATGGGCGTTGGGCGGGAACCCTTCAAAATGATTGCGCAGACTCTCGTGCATCATCTGATTCCGGGTCAGCAGCGAGCTGAAGCGGTCGTGTTCCTCCGGGGTGGGCAACCGGCCCCAGATGACCAGCCAGGCGGTTTCCACAAAGGAGCTGTGTTCGGCCAGTTGCTCAATCGGGATGCCGCGATAACGCAGGATGCCCTGGTCGCCGTCAATATAGGTGATGGACGATTTGCAGGAGCCGGTGTTGCCGTAGCCATCATCCAGAGTGATGTAGCCGGTGCGGTCGCGCAATGCACTGATATCGATTGCCAGTTCGTTTTCCGTTCCCTCGACGACCGGGAAATCATGGGATTTTCCATCCAGTTCGATGCGGCACGTATGGCTCATGGTTTTGGCTCCGTTGGGTCTGGGGTAAAGTGGGGTGGCGGTAAGCTGTACGGGTGTTTTGCGCGGCTGATTATACTGCGATTCAAGGGGTTTCTGCGCCAACCACGGTCGTAGCGCGGCGCTGCCTCCAGTACTCGATGATGCCCGGCAGAATGGACAGAATGATAATAGCCATGATTACCAAGGTGAAATTTTTCTTGACGAAGGGCAGATTGCCGAAGAAATAGCCGCCGTACAGGAATAAGGCGGTCCAGGCGATGCCGCCGGTCACGTTGTAGATCAGGAAATGGCGGTAATTCATGCTGCCCGCGCCAGCCACGAACGGGGCGAAGGTGCGGATGATCGGCACGAAGCGGGCGATGATGATGGTCTTGCCGCCGTGGCGCTCGAAAAACTGGTGGGTGCGATGGAGGTATTCGCGCTTGAGGACGCGGGCGTCATCGCTGAACACTTTTTCGCCGAAGTAGTGTCCGGCAGCGTAATTGACCGTATCGCCGATGATGGCCGCAGCCGTCAGCAGCAGAAACAGCGCGTGGATGTTCATTGATCCGATGGCGGCCAGGGAGCCGGCTGCGAACAGCAGGGAATCGCCGGGTAGAAACGGGGTGACTACCAGCCCCGTTTCGCAGAACACGATCAGGAAGAGAATGAGGTAAATCCAGCCGCCGTACTGGAGGGTCAGATCGGTCAGATGCTGATCCAGATGCAAGAATAGTGAGAGCAGATCGGAAAGAAAATCCATGTGAGGCACCGATTGTTCTAAAGTGGCTGAGAATGGATAGCAGGGAAGTTATCGTGGAAGGATGCGCCCGTTATGCGCTCAATCGTCGCAGTTGCACCACAGTTCCTCCATGTCGGGCAGTCCGGCGCCGGAACGATTGCCCTGTCGCGGACGGGCTGCGGACGGATCGAGGTTGCGCGCCGCACTGACGGTGTTCGCCCGTGCCGGTACACTACACTCCTCCGCAGGTCGCAGGGTCGGATGATGGATCGCACCGTCAGCGTCGGCGATAAAATGGGCGGAGGGTTTAAGGTTCGACGGAAGCATGGCGCACCCTTGAGTGAATGTCTAAGCTCATCACTATACCGGAACCGAAGGCGAACGGGCGTCCCGCCGACTCAAGCCATCGGCTCTGACTTTTTCAACCGGAGTTGAACATCGTGCCGACCCATCAACGCAAGATTGCGTCAAATCAGCGAACCGCCGACGGCTGGCGGCGACTATGGGCTGCCTGTGGGCTGTGCGCCGGGTTGGCGCTGACGCCCATTATGGCGGTGGAAGCCGCCTGGACGGCGGCGATTCAGCCCGACCCGGTGACTCGCCAGGCGCGCTGCCTGCTGACCAGCGAAACGCAGACTACGCCGGCCGGCCATGACGATTCGACGCCGGTTTCTCTGGTGTTCAACGGCAGCAGCCTGCTGGTCGTAACCAGGTCAGACCTCGACCCGTCGTTCGCCGATCTACAACTGGCGGTGGATGACAAGCCACCGCTGCGCAGCGATAAGATCGTCCGAAAAACCGACCTGGCGTTCGACCAGAACGTACCTGAATTGGTCCAGTTATTGCGTTCCGGTCGTCAGATCACCGTGTATCTGCGCTTTTGGCCGACCTGGCCGGCCACCCAGACCTTTCCGGTTCGTTTCAGCCTGAGTGGATTCAGTAAGGCTTACGACAGCCTGAACCAGAATTGTCAGTCTGCGCCGGCTTCGACGCCCGCACCCACCCGTCCGGCCCGTTAACCGCAACCACCAAAATTTGAGGAGTTTCAACATGGGTCTGCGCATGAAATTCAATCTGGTGCTGTTGTTGGCCTTTGTGATCGGCCTGGCGCTGGCGGCGTATCTGTCCGACCGCATCCTCAAGGAAAACGCCCGCGAGGAAGTCATTCAAAGCGCACGTATCATGATGGAAAGCGCGCTGGGCGCCCGCGCCTACACCTCCGAGCATATCCAGCCGCTGCTGACCTTGCAGATGAAACGGCAGTTTCTGCCCCAGACCGTGTCGGCCTACGCAGCGGCGCAGAGTTTCAAGGCGCTGCGGGCCAAGTTTCCCGAATATACCTACAAGGAAGCCGCGCTTAATCCGACCAATCCGAACGACCGGGCCAGCGACTGGGAGGCGGATATCATCAATGAATTCCGCAACAGCGCCGACCGCAAGGAACTGATTGTTGAGCGCGATACCCCGACTGGACGGATGCTGAATCTGGCGCGCCCGCTGGGCATCTACAGCGAAAATTGCCTGGTCTGTCACGGCAAGGTTGAAGACGCGCCCAAGACCATGACCGACATTTACGGCGTCAACAACGGCTTCGGCTGGAAACTGAACGAGATCATCGGCGCACAGGTGGTGACGGTGCCGATGTCGGTGCCGCTGGCCCGGGCCCAGAAAACCTTCACCACCTTCATGATCCTGCTGGGCGGGGTGTTTTTGTTGCTGCTGGTGCTGCTGAACATTTTGCTGCACTTCGTCGTGATCCGTCCGGTGGTGCGGATGGCCAATATTGCCACCGAGGTCAGCATGGGCAAGCCGGATGTGCCGGAATATGTCAAACCGGGTTCGGACGAAATCTCTTCGCTGTCACAGTCGTTCAGTCGGATGCGATTGAGCCTGGAAAGCGCCATGAAGATGCTGGGCGAATGAAATGATCGATAGCGGCGAGACCACCGGAGCCCAACCGGCGTGCGTTGGCCGCTACCGCGTGGCCGGCGTACTCGGTCGTGGCGCCATGGGGGTGGTTTATCTCGGTTACGACGAGGCGATTGATCGCCAGGTCGCGATCAAGACCATTCACCGCCGGTTGTTGCATGGAGAAGATGGCGCCGAATGGCTGGCGCGGTTTCGCCGCGAGGTCCGCGCCGCCGGGCGCTGCCTGCATCCCAATATCGTCACGATCTTCGAGTACGGCGAGGAGAATGACGTCCCCTATATCGTCATGGAATACGTGCAGGGTCGGGAACTGCGCGACTATCTCAAGGATCGCCAGCCACTGCCCCTGGCCAACGCCGTAGCGGTCATTGTCCAGGTGTTGCAGGCGCTCGGTCACGCCCACGCGGGCGGAGTGGTGCATCGTGACATCAAGCCCGGTAATATCATTCTGCTGGCGGATGGGCAGGTGAAAGTAACCGACTTCGGCATCGCCCGGCTGGACGCCGCTATCGGAATGACCCAGGTGGGGATGACCGTAGGTACGCCCGGCTACATGGCGCCGGAGCAGTTTCAGGGCAAGGAGGCCGACCGGCGCGCCGATCTGTACGCCTGCGGAGTGGTGCTGTTTGAACTGCTGACCGGCGCGCGACCGTTCACCGGTCGCGGCGCCAGCGAACTGATGTATCAGGTACTCAATGAACCGCCACGGCGGGTGACGTCGCTCAATCCCCGCTTGCCGAGCGAATTGGACGCCGTACTGACCAAGGCGCTGGCCAAGGCGCCGGAGGATCGGTTTCAGGAGGCCAGCGCCTTCATTACCGCTCTGGAAGGGTTGAAGCTGGTGGAGCGCGAAATCGCGGCGGATGGCTCGACCGTGATTCGGGTGGCTCCGGTTCAGGCCCCGGAACCTCCGCCCGGTACGCTGGCGGGTTGGGACCCCGCTTTGCTGGCGCAGGTCGAGAAGCAGTTGGTGGTGTATCTGGGTCCAGTCGCCAAGGTGCTGGTGCGCAAGGCGATGCAGCAGGTCAGCAGCCCGGCGGAACTGGTGCAGAATCTGGCGGCAGCCATTCCCAACGAACCGGATCGACTCATGTTCCAGCGGCGAATGCGGGGGACGCTGGGCGGCACCGCCACCGGTATGTCCACCGTCGCCACCAGCGCTTCGGTGATGGGTAGTCAGATGAGCGGGTCTTTGGGATCGTTCGATCAGGCGGTGCTGGAAACCGCTCGCCGGGACTTGGCCGTTTACCTGGGTCCCATTGCCAAGTTGCTGGTCAAACAGACCGCCATCAAGGCCCGGACGACGCAGGATTTATACGAGCGGCTGGCTCAACATATTCCCACCGCCGCCGAGCGCACGGCGTTTCTCAAGCGGGCGCCTGCCGATGGAATGGGCTGACCGCTATTTTCCACGAAAGAGAATGAAAGAAACGAAGGGAGCAGCAAGGATTTCTTCGTTTCCTTCTGTTGGTCATTTTTGGTTTCATCACCCTGTGGTTTGAACCCCCTGGAGAAAATCTGCATGTCCATTACGGTCAACGGTGTTGAAATCACCGACGCCGCCATTCACGCCGAAATGCAGCATCACCCAGCGCCATCGCAGGAAATTGCAAGCTATTCAGCCCGGCTGGCGCTGGTCGCCAAGGAACTGCTGTTGCAGGAAGCGGCCCGACTGGACATCGTCGGCGCTGATGAAGATGCGCGCATTGCGGCCTTGATCGACCGCGAGGTCAGTGCGCCGGAACTGCCCGATGAGGCCAGTTGCCAGCGTTTCTTCCAGACCCATCGCCAGCGGTTCCATAGCGGCGATCAGTATGAGGTTTCGCACATTCTGTGCGCCGCGCCGCCAGAAGATGCCGAAGCGCGCACCGTCGCCCGCAGCCGCGCCGAGAGCGCCGTCGCTCAACTGGCGGGTGATCAGGCGCGCTTCGCCGAGTTGGCGACGCGACTGTCGGATTGCCCCTCCAAACAGGACAACGGCCATCTCGGTCTGATCGGTCCCGGCCAGACCGTGCCGGAGTTTGAGCAGGCGTTGTTCGCCATGCAGGAAGGCGAGATTTCCGCCCAGCCGGTGGAAAGCCGCTTTGGGTTTCATGTCATCCAGTTGCACCGGAAAACCGGGGGACAGGCGCTGGAGTACGATCAAGTCCGCGACCGCATCGCCAGTTATCTGCGGGAAAATGCGCAGCGCCAGGCGATCAGCCGGTATTTGTCCGTGCTGACCGGACGCGCCACGATTCAAGGCATGGATCTGCCGGGCGCATCCACGCCGCTGGCGCGGTAGCATCGCAATGAACTCAAACGAGAGCTGTGACGCTCCTGACCGCCTGCTGACGCTGACCGAGGCGATTGCCGCCGCGCTGCATTCCATCTCGCCGATCCATGCGACTGAAACCGTACCGCTATGCGATGCCTATGGCCGGGTGCTGGCGGCTGATCTGCCGGCCCGGCTCGACGCGCCGCCGTATGACAATTCAGCCATGGATGGTTTCGCCCTGCACCGGGCTGATCTGAAACCGGACGCGCCGACCCGCTTGCCGGTGATCGGCGATGCGCTGGCTGGGCATCCGTATGCGGGAACTGTTCCACAGGGCGCGGCAGTGCGGATCACCACCGGCGGCCTGATCCCGGAGGGGCCGGATGCGGTGGTGATGCAGGAACAGTGTCTGATCGCCCCGGACGAGCGCTGGATCGAGCTTGAAGCGCGAACCGCCACCCGACTCAGGCTCGGCGAGAACATCCGCCGGCGTGGTGAAGATGTGCGCGCCGGAGCCGTGCTGCTGCCGGGCGGCTTGCAATTGCGGCCACAGGATGTCGCGCTGGCGGCGGGGCAGGGCTACGCGGTGCTGACCGTGGCGCGCCAGTTGCGGGTGGCCGTGGCTTCAACCGGCGATGAGTTGCACTCACCGGGTGTGGATCTGCCGCCTGGCGCGATCTATGAATCGAACCGCTACATCCTGATGGGGTTACTGAAGCGGCTGGGTTGCGTAGTCACCGACCTGGGCATTCTGCGCGATGACCGGGAGGCGATGCTGCCGGTATTGCGAGACGCAGCGGCGACTCACGATGTGTTGCTGACGTCCGGCGGGGTGTCGGTGGGCGCGGCGGACTGGGTTAAGGACGTGATTGCGGAGCTGGGAACGATCCAGTTCTGGCGGCTGGCGGTAAAGCCGGGCAAGCCGGTGACTTTTGGGCGGATCGGAGATTGTTTGGTGCTGGGCCTGCCGGGCAATCCAGTCTCGGTAATGGTGTCTTTCCTGCTGTTTGCCCGTCCATTGCTGCGCAAGCGGATGGCGGCAACGCCCACCGAGCCGTTGCGAGTGCGGGCAGTGGCGGATTTTTCATTCCGGCGCAAGCCGGGCCGGCGCGAGTGGTTGCGGGCGCGGCTGCGGCCTGATCCAGAACGGGGATGGTTGGCGATGATTTACCCTAACAACAGCTCCGGGGCGTTGTCGTCGCTATCCTGGGCGGATGGCTTGATCGATCTGCCGGAAGACTGCGCCGGGATAGCGCCCGGCGATACGGTGGATTACCTGCCGTTCAGCGGGCTGGGGGTGGAATAGCGGCGCTCGCTTTGGCCGAATTCAAATCGGGATTGCGAAAATAGCGGGCGCCCCAGTCGGCCTGCACCGATACGCCTTTTTCGTTCAGTTGATAGACCTTGATACTGGGATCGCGGGAGACGTCTGTGGGCGATCCGAACGCGACGAATTGGCCCAATTTCTTGGCATCGCCGAATATCAGCACCTGCCGGTACGGTTTTACCTTGACGCCTGGCCCAAGATCAGTCCGGGCCAATTGCATATAGATGATGCCACCGCTCTTGGCGACGATCACGCCGCGCCCATGCGTTTCGTCCAGCACGGCGTTCAGGCCATTGATTTCAAACACGCCATAACCCGCTGCCTGCTCGATCTCGGTTCGGGTCGGCGGTTTCAAGCGGTAAAGCTGGCGCAGGGTCTGGTCGCGGATCTTGAGAATGGCCTGCTGTTGCTCCTGCCGGGCTTTCTCGCTCAATTTTCCTGGCGGTTCCGCCGCTTGAACAATGGGCGGCGGGGAGTGGGCGCAACCCGCCAGGGCGGCGACCAGCAATCCGGCGATAGCAAAAACGCGCCCTCTGGCGCGATGAGGGTGACAATGGGTCTGCATGATGTCTGGCTGGGTTCTCTCAGCAATAATGGAGCGATTCGCCGATCAATGATAACCGGTCAGACGCCTGCCTTTAGAACATTTCAGTATCGCCGCCGAGTTGCTGGCTTTGTGGAGCAGTCAGCGCGCCGCCGACAACCAGTTGCTCGTAACTTCGGATCTGGTTGCGTCCGTTTTCCTTGACGTAATACAGCGCTCTATCGGCCCGCTCAATAATCATGGTCGGCACTTCCAAATCTCGGATCTCGGTGAAACCGATGCTGATCGTCACTTGGCCCACCTGCGGGAAATTATACAGCTCCACCACTTGCCGGAAGCGATCCAGCACGTTCCTTGCGTTACTCAACTCCACTGATTTAAGTATGACTACAAATTCCTCGCCGCCATAACGGAACAGCAGGTCGCTGCGCCGGAACGAGCGTCGCATCAGGTTGGCCAGAAGCAGCAGCACTTCGTCGCCGTACAGGTGGCCGAAAGTGTCATTGATCCGCTTAAAGTGATCGATATCCAGAACCGCCAGCCAGTGGCTGAGAATGCCGCTGTTATCCCGGCGCCGCTCCAGTCGCCGCAACTGTTCCTTGGCGGATCCCGTGTGGCGGCTGGACAAAAGAATGCCAATAAACCGATCATCAAAAGTCTTGCGGTTGAGCAACCCGGTCAGTTTGTCATGGGCATTTTCGTCAATCAACGCCAGATAGTTCTGATAAATCCTCAAAAATCCGGAGATCAACCGGCGGTCGTCGCTCAGATCGCGTGTGGACTCCACACACAGGACTCCAACTCCCCGGCCCTGGTGCAAAATAGGAAACGCATAGCGCCCAATGCGCGGCGATGCGGATTCGACCCGCATTTGCCGCTGATGCAGGCATTCGGCGAACAATGCGTCGTTGACGATGGGCATCAGGTATTCGGGGTCGTCACCGGCGTCAGCCGCGCTCCAGCAGCCCTCCGGATTCACGCGCACCAGCAGCCCAAACTGGGTGTCCTCAACCCGGTATAAAGCGATATCTTCGACGGGCAATAATTCAAACATGGTCTGGATCAGACACAGTTCGAGAGATTCACGGTCGCGTTTCTCGGTGAGGCGGGCGATGGATTCCAGTACGCGCTCATGATCGGAAGGGGTTATAGGCATATCAGTGATATCGGGTTAATTTTTAAGCATCGTCAATCATCATCGGCGGATTGCAGGTAAACCGTTACATCATAGCGGTCACGCGGGTACAACGTTCGCGCTTTCTCGTAGGCATCGTTTTCATCGCCGGCCGCTACCGTGTCCTCGACGGTTGCACCCCCCGTCAGCGGTGTCGCATAGACCAGATAAAGCGTCGGATGACGCTGGGCGGATTGTGGACCGTTCAAGCTTCACCTCCGTTGCAGCCGGTGTTCATTCCTGAATCGGGATTGCGGATATCCTGTAATCATATAGCAATCTTATACAGGTT
>DEHY01000181.1 GCA_002352185.1 Competibacteraceae bacterium UBA2788 | reverse complement strand
ACCGCTTCGGTACCTCTCCGGGAAGAATCGCTTGGAGCGAATGCGGAAGAGCTTTATATTCTACCGTATCGGCGAGTTTTGCCAATCCCCTAATGGTCGCTTGACACCGAAAGATCGTCCAGGCCGAAAACATTTGCACCCACTGCTGCGATGAAACAGACACCCCGCACGACTGATCCTCCGTCCCCTGGCGGACTATCCGCGCCTGACTCCGACGACGCGGATTCCGTAGCCGCTCACATCGGCTTTCTCAACTGGCTCAAGCACTTTGCCCTGTACCTTGGCGCGGTGGCGATGGCCGGTCTGATCGGCCTTTATTTCCTCTGGAAAATCCCGGTTCCGCAAGATCCGGCGCAATTGTTCAAGAGCGCTGGCGACGCCTCCATGCCTAGAACGCTGACAGCGGTTATGGCGCCGCCGTCTGCGCCAGGCAACGTCCCGGCTATCGCCCCCCGTCCGGTTCCCAGCCCGCCGCCCGCACCAACCCCGGCCAACACGGAGATCGCCACAGTCGCACCATCAGCTCCCGGCACTGAAACCACGGATGATCCCAACACAGCGCCGCCTCTTTCCGAACCACAGGCGGCTCTACCGGCTGATCAAACCGATCCCCCGGTCGAAGTGCTGACCCCCACAACGCCGCAGATGGAAATCGAGAAACTTCTGGCCGATGCCCAGCAGCAAATCAGCAACCGCCGGTTTACTGCGCCCGCCAGTGGCAACGCCCTCAGCACTTACCGGCGCATCCTGGAAATCCAGCCCGATCACCCCGCTGCACTCGAAGGCATCCAGGGCATCGCCGCCTATTACCGGGACGCCGCGCAGCAAAGCTTGCAACAGGGACGGCTGGATGAAAGCCTGGGCTATATCAATCGAGGATTGCGGGCGACGCCCAAAAACGACACGCTGCTCAATTTGCGCCAGGAAGCGCAACGAGCCAAGCGGCGCGAGCAGGAGGAGCGGCAAGCCTTGCGAGAGGAGTCGCAACGGCGGCAGGACGAACAGGCGCGGTTGGAATTGCGTCAGGAGCAGGAGCAACAGCAGCAACCCTGGTGGCGGCAACCCGCCCAAATTCAGGAAAGCGGATTTAACCAGCGCTGAGCGGCGCTGCCGCGCCAGCATCCGGCTTGACCCGGCGGGCGCGGAAAAAGTCCCGCAACACTGCGCCACACTCCTCGGCCAGGAGGCCGCCAACGACCTCGGCGCGGTGGTTGAGCCGCGCCGACTGCAAGATATTAAATATGCTGCCGGCGGCTCCGGCGCGGGGATCGGTCGCGCCAAACACTACCCGTCCCACCCGCGCATGAATCATGGCGCCGGCGCACATCGCGCATGGCTCCAGGGTCACGTACAACGTACTGTTTACCAAGCGGTAATTGCCCAGTCGGGCCGCCGCCGCCTGCAACGCCATAATCTCGGCGTGGGCGGTCGGATCACAGCGGCTGATGGGCTGATTCCAGCCTTCGCCCACCGCCTCGTTATCCAGCACCAGCACCGCCCCCACCGGCACTTCGCCCGCCGCCGCCGCGCACTGCGCCAACTCCAGCGCCCGGCGCATCCAGTAGTGGTCGCGCTCATCCACCCGACTCACTCCCACTCAATCGTGGCCGGCGGCTTGCCCGAAATGTCATAGACCACCCGTGAAATGCCGGACACTTCGTTGATAATCCGCAGCGACACCCGATCCAGAAAATCATAGGGCAGGTGCGCCCATCGCGCCGTCATGAAGTCCACCGTTTCCACTGCCCGCAGCGCGATCACATAGTCATAGCGCCGCCCGTCGCCCATCACCCCCACCGACTTGACCGGCAAAAAGACGGCGAACGCCTGACTGGTCTGGTCGTACAGGCCGACCCGGCGCAATTCCTCGATGAAAATATGGTCGGCCCGGCGCAGCAGATCCGCGTAATCCTTGCGTACCTCGCCGAGAATGCGCACTCCCAGCCCCGGCCCCGGAAACGGATGGCGGTAGACCATCTCGGAAGGCAGGCCGAGTTCCACCCCCAAGCGCCGCACTTCATCCTTGAACAGTTCCCGTAACGGTTCAACCAGTTTCATCCGCATCGCCGCCGGCAGGCCGCCCACATTGTGATGAGACTTGATCACATGGGCCTTGCCGGTTTTCGCGCCCGCCGATTCGATCACATCCGGGTAGATGGTGCCCTGAGCCAGCCATTTGGCATTTTTCAGCTTCTGCGCCTGCTCCTCGAAAATCGTCACGAACAGCCCGCCGATGATCTTGCGCTTCTGTTCAGGATCGGTAACGCCCGCCAGCGCGCTCAGAAATCGCGCCTCGGCGTCCACCCGGATCACCCGCACTCCAAAATGCTGGCCGAAGGTGGTCATCACCTGATCGCCTTCGTGCAACCGCAACAGGCCGGTGTCCACGAATACGCAGGTCAGTTGATCGCCGATGGCCCGGTGCAGCAGCGCGGCCACCACGGAAGAATCCACCCCGCCGGATAGCCCCAGCAACACCTCGTCGTCGCCCACTTGCGAACGGACGGCGGCGATGCTGTCCTCGATGATGTTGCCGGTGGTCCACAGCGGCGCACAGCCGCAGATGTCCAGCACGAAGCGGCGCAGAATGCGTTCGCCCTGGCGGGTGTGAGTGACTTCAGGGTGGAACTGCACCCCGTACCAGCGCCGCTCCTCGCTCGCCATGCCGGCGATGGGGCAGGTCGCAGTGCTGGCGATGCGGGTGAAACCGGGCGGCAGTTCCGTCACCTGATCGCCGTGACTCATCCACACATCGAGCAGGCCATAGCCTTCCGGGCTGGCGTGATCCTCGATGGCGCGCAACAGTTCGGAATGAGCGTGAGCGCGGACCTGGGCGTAACCGAATTCGCGGTGGTTGGAAGGCTCCACCCGTCCACCGAGTTGCATCGCCATGGTTTGCATCCCGTAGCAGATGCCGAGCAGCGGCGCCTGTAAATCAAACACGACTTGGGGAGCGTGCGGCCCATCGGCTACGGTGGTAGATTCCGGGCTGCCCGACAGAATGATGCCGTGCGGGCGAAAGGCGCAGAGTGCGGCGGGATCGGCGTCGTAGGGGTAGATTTCGCAGTAGACCCCGATTTCCCGCACCCGGCGGGCGATCAACTGGGTGTACTGGGCGCCGAAGTCGAGAATGAGAATGCGGTCGAGATGAATGTCGCGAGCGGTCATCGATTTCCTTCAATTGACCCGGTAATTCGGGGCTTCTTTGGTGATCGTCACATCGTGGACATGGCTTTCCCGCATCCCCGCGCTGGTCACCCGGGTAAACAGAGGCCGGGTGCGCATTTCGTTCATGTCCTGACAGCCGACATAGCCCATGCTGGAGCGCACTCCGCCCATCAACTGGTTGATGATGACCAGCACGCTGCCCTTGTACGGCACCCGGCCCTCGATGCCTTCCGGCACCAGTTTTTCCACTGCGCTGCCTTCCTGGAAATAACGGTCGCTGGAGCCGTGCTGCTGGGTCATCGCGCCGAGCGAACCCATGCCGCGATAGGATTTGTAGGAGCGGCCCTGAAACAGCTCTACCTCGCCGGGCGCTTCCTCGGTGCCGGCGAACAGGCTGCCGATCATCACCGTATGCGCGCCCGCCGCAATCGCTTTAGCCAGATCGCCGGAATAGCGCACGCCGCCGTCGGCAATCACCGGCACATCGCAATCGCGCAGCGCTTCGGCGACATTGGCAACCGCGCTGATCTGCGGCACGCCGACCCCGGCGACGATGCGGGTGGTGCAGATCGACCCGGGGCCGATGCCGACTTTGACCGCATCCGCACCGGCCTCAACCAGATCGCGGGCGGCGGCGGCGGTTGCGATATTGCCGCCGATCACCTGCATCTGCGGAAAGTGTTGCTTGATCCAGCGCACCCGGTTCAGCACATTCAGGGAATGGCCGTGAGCGGTATCCACCACGATCACGTCTACCCCGGCGCTCACCAGCGCGGCCACCCGGTCTTCGGTATCGCCGCCGGTGCCCACCGCCGCGCCGGCCCGCAGCCGACCCCATTCATCCTTGCAGGCGATGGGGAAGTCGCTGGATTTCTGGATATCCTTGACCGTGACCATGCCGCGCAGATGAAAGCGGTCATTGACCATCAACAGCTTCTCGATCCGGTGTTTGTGCAGCAAGGTGACAACTTCCTCACGGCTGGCCCCCTCCCGCACTGTCACCAGACGTTCCCTGGGCGTCATGATGGCGCTGACCGGCGCGTCCATGTTGTGTTCGAAGCGCAGATCGCGGCTGGTCACGATGCCGACCAGATTTTCGCCGTCCACCACCGGAACCCCGGAAATATGGTGAGCGCGGGTCAGGGCTACGACTTCGCGGATGCTGGTGTTGGGCGCGGTCACAATCGGATCGTTGATCACGCCGCTTTCGTACTTCTTGACCCGCCGCACTTCCTGCGCCTGTTTCTCGACCGGCATGTTCTTATGAATAATGCCGATGCCGCCTTCCTGCGCCAGAGCGATGGCCAGCCGCGATTCGGTGACGGTGTCCATCGCCGCCGACAACAGCGGGATGTTGAGGGTGATGGCGCGAGTCAGTTGAGTCCTGAGACTCACGTCCTTGGGCAGCACCGCAGAATAGGCAGGGAGCAGGAGAACATCATCAAAGGTCAGGGCTTCTTGAACAATGCGCATGGTGGTGCCTTAAGACTCGACAAAAAATAAACAAATGATTTTGGCTTAAAAAGCCCATCAAGTAAACGCTGTAATCCAAACTTGGAATCGTGAATAATCACAAAATAAGAAAAAAATGTAATGAAGGAGAGCGACTCTGGAAACCCGCTACGACCTGGTTTTTGAAGGCAAGATAAGCGATAACTGTTCTCCAGGGGATGCCCGGCGCAATTTGGCCAAGCTGCTGCGACGAGAACCCAACGAAATCGAGGCGCTGTTCTCCGGTAAACCCTTTTTCCTGCGCCGGGCGCTGGACTCGGAGACGGCGTATCGTTTCCTGGGGGCGATGAAACATGCCGGTCTCGTTTGCCGGCTGGTTCCAACCGGCGAAGTCATTCCGGTGGTCGGTGAACAGCCAGCGCCTACCGCCGTTCCGGTGCCGGTAGCGCCCTCGCCGCCCAAGGCCAAGCTGGAATTGGCCAAGCCCAAACTGGAACTCGCGCCTGCCGACGATCCGCCACCCACACCCGCTACACCTGCGCCCGCGCCCGCGCCGCCCACCGTTTTTTCCGAATGTCCCAAGTGTCGCTATCGCGCTCGCGGTCCCCAGGACGGTTTGATTTCCCAAGGCGTGTGCCCCGCCTGCGGTTTGATCATCGCCAAATATTTGCAGCTCCAGGCGGCACGGAACCCGCCGAAGACATCGGCTCACAGCGTCTCGGCAACCCCCGCTCCGGCGCAATCGAACAATCTGGAATTCGACGAATTGCCACCCGGTTTACTCAAACTGATGTCCCTGGAATTCACCTTGCCGCCCGACATCACCCTGCCCGAACAACCGAAACGTGCGCCCACCGCTTCCCTGAAGCGTCGCTTGCTGGCCGCAATCGCCACCTACTTAAGCGCTGGATTTCTCATGGTAGGGCCGACTGTATTGGGCATAATTCTGTTGCTCATCATGTTAAACGTGGCCCTGAGCATCGCAGACGATCTCGGCGCGGCGAGGAACACCGTCGGGAACTTTGAAAACTACGAATTGATCGTCAGGTCCAGCCTGGGGCTGTTGGGATTATGGCTTGGCTTCGTTTATTTACCCGGCAAATGGGAAGGTCTGACCTATGGACAGCGGCTGATGCGAATCGCGCCGGTGCGCAAGGATGGCGATGAAGTAACCTTGCCCGACACTGCAATGCTACTTCAGCGGCTCGCGGGCAATATCATGGCCTTTTTTACCTTGCCCATAGCGCTACTCTGGCTGGTTTTCGGTCGCAGCAGACGCAGTATCGCCGACCGCCTGTCCGACTGTCGGCAAATCGAAGTCGGCGCGGCCCCCGACAGTCCGGTACTCAAAGCGCTTTCACCACTCGCCTACGGAATTCTCCTGGGCCTCACGGCTGTCGTTCCGCTTGTCCTGCTGACAAATTGCGCGGAGAACACTCTCAAGGAAATAGCAAAGGATAAAAAATCGTTCAGCGAACGGATGCTCGGCGAACCGCCGACTCCGATGCGCAAAGCCACCAAAACAGAAGAATTTGGATCGCCGCAGGTCATTCTTGAGCGGCTGGTGGAATTCCAGCGCCAGTACTACGCTCATCACCAACGCTACACCGACGCCGTGGAGGAACTGATCATGGAATCGCCCGATCGCCAATCGCCGATGATGTTGGCCATGCTGGTGCGGCAACAACTCAAAATACAATTGGTCGCGGGAGGTTTCAAAATCGGCCTGCGCCGCGACAACGGTTGGCATATCGCGACGGAAGAAGGCTATCAGGGAGTGCAGCCATCATTTTGAACGCGAACGCTGCCACGACACACACCGGCCACATCTACACCGTTTCCCGGCTGAATCAGGACGCGCACGCCCTGCTGGAAGGCGAGGCGCCCAATCTATCGCGCCCGTCCTCCGGCGGTCAGACCTCCAGTTTGAGGGCCTGATCGCCTGAAAAGTCGAACATCGCGTCCTGGCTGGATTTCCGGTTCAATCCGAGTTCCGGTCTGATACCCATCGTTCCCGTGCGATAGCCCGATAGCCGATGTCGGTACGGTAATAGGCCCCTTCCCAGCGCACCCGCTTGATCAGGTTGTAAGCGCGGCTCTGGGCTTCGGCGACCGTCGCTCCCAAGGCAGTAGCGCACACGACCCGCCCGCCATGAGTCACGACATGCCCATCCTTCGTCCTCAGAGTGCCGGCATGGAACAGCCTCACTTCGTCGCCCAGTTCCGCATCG
>DEHY01000069.1 GCA_002352185.1 Competibacteraceae bacterium UBA2788 | reverse complement strand
TTAACGTAGGCATTTATGAGCGGCTTAAACGCAGTGGTGCGGTTTGCGCATTTTTGATGGGCTATAGCGCTCCTGGCTGAGTTGTGGAATTTGCCGTAGCACGGGCATCCTGCCCGTCAACGCATCACGGGCAGGATGCCCGTGCCACATCCACAACCGGCTTAGGATTGCTATATATTCCAACCCAATTTGAAGATGAAGTCTGCATGAATTCCAGCATATTTAACCCGATTATTTGTAATAAATTAGTGAGTTAGATGGTTTTTCAGGCCGGAAATGCTATCTTATGCGCTGCTCAGGGGCGCAGACATCGTTGCATTGCTACCCCGCCCGTTCTCTCTCCAACGCCGCAATCAGGCCCCTTCACCCCTTAGAGATCAACCTCATGAGTCATGCCGCAGTTCTTTCACCAGCGACCGCGCAGGCACAACCGCTCACCTTCCACGCCCCGACCTGGACGGTGGAAGCCGTTTCGGCGCTGTTCGATCTGCCCTTTGCCGATCTGATGTTCCGGGCGCAGGAAGCCTTGCGCGCCAATTTCGATCCCAATGCGGTGCAACGCTCCACTCTGCTCTCGATCAAGACCGGCAACTGCTCGGAGGATTGCGGCTATTGCTCCCAGTCGAAGCGCTACCAGACCGGGCTGGGCGCGCAACCGCTGCTGTCCACCGACGAGGTGCTGGCGGCGGCCAGGGCGGCCAAGGAACAGGGCGCGGGCCGGTTTTGCATGGGTGCGGCCTGGCGCGGCCCCAAAGAAAAGGATTTGCCCGCCGTGATGGAGATGGTGCGCGAAGTCAAGGCGCTGGGGCTGGAAACCTGCGTTACGCTGGGCATCCTCAAGGACGGCCAAGCCGAACAGTTGAAGACCGCCGGTCTGGATTACTACAACCATAATCTCGATACCGCCCCGGAGTTTTACGGCGATGTCGTCACCACCCACACTTATCAGGATCGGCTGGATACCTTGCAGAGCGTGCGCAGCGCCGGTCTCAAGGTTTGTAGCGGCGGCATCGTCGGCATGGGCGAAACCCGCCAGCATCGCGTCGGGTTGATCGCCAAACTGGCCAACCTCGATCCGCCGCCGGAATCGGTGCCGATCAACAATCTGGTCCCGATTCCCGGCACGCCGCTGGCCGGCAGCAAGCAGATTGATATTTTCGAGTTTGCCCGCACCATCGCCGCCGCCCGCATCACCATGCCGCGCAGCTATGTGCGCCTGTCCGCCGGGCGGGAGCAGATGAGCGCCGCCGAGCAGGCGTTGTGTTTCCTGGCCGGGGCCAACTCGATCTTTTACGGCGACCATCTGCTGACCACCAGCAATCCGCAGATGGATCGCGACAATGCGCTGTTCGAGAATCTGGGCCTGCACGGGGTCTAGGATCCGGCGCGCATGGACAACTCCGACTGGCTCAGCCGCAGCCGCGCTGCGGTCTGGCATCCCTGCACCCAGATGAAGCAGCACGACACCGGCGCATTGCCGCTGGCGCCGATTGATCGAGGCCAGGGCGCATGGCTGTACGATTTCGCCGGTCGGCGCTATCTGGACGCCATCAGTTCGTGGTGGGTCAACCTGTTCGGCCACGCCAACCCGCGCATCAATGCGGCGGTCAAAGATCAACTGGATCGGCTGGAACACGTCATTCTGGCGGGTTTCACTCATGCGCCGGTGGTCGAACTGTCGGAACGGCTGTCGGCGCTGACCGGGGGCGCGCTGGGGCATTGCTTCTATGCCTCGGATGGTTCGTCGGCGGTGGAAATCGCGCTGAAAATGTCCTTTCACTATTGGCGCAATCACGGTCAGCCGGAGAAAAACCGGTTTCTCTGTCTGGCCGGCAGCTATCACGGCGAAACGCTGGGGACGCTGAGCGTGGGCGATGTCGGGCTGTACAAGGACGCCTACGCGCCGCTCTTGCGCCAGGCGGCTACCGTCCCCTCGCCGGATGCCCGTCAGGCGGCAGCGGGCGAAATGGCGGCGGATTGCGCCCGTCGCGCCGCGACCGCGCTGGAGGCCTACTTGGCTGAACATCATGCATCCATCGCCGCCCTGATCGTTGAGCCGCTGGTGCAAGGCGCGGGCGGGATGGTCATGTACGATCCGGAGTATTTGCGACAGGCCCGCATCCTGTGCGACCGCTATCACATCCACCTGATCGCCGACGAGATCATGGTCGGTTTTGGCCGCACCGGCACCCTGTTTGCGCATGAGCAGGCCGGCATCCGCCCTGATCTGCTCTGTCTGTCCAAGGGTCTCACCGGCGGTTATCTTCCGCTGTCGGTGGTTCTCACCACGGATGAGATGTTCGCCGCTTTCTACGACGATGCGATCGCCCGTGGTTTTCTCCATTCCCATTCCTACACCGGCAATCCGCTGGCCTGCCGCGCCGCGCTGGCGACGCTGGATATTTTCGCCGAGGACGACGTTCTGGCGCGCAACCGGCGCTTCGCCGAGCGCTTTACCGCGCTGTTGGCACCATTGGCGAACCATCCCCAGGCGCGGCATTTCCGCCACTGCGGGATGATCTGGGCGGTGGACATCGCCAGCGACGATCCCGATTTCCGCTTGAAGTTCTACCGCGAAGCTCTGCACCGCGAGTTGCTGCTGCGTCCGCTGGGGACAACGATTTACTTCATGCCGCCCTACATTCTCGATGACGAACAAGCCGTGCTGTTGGCCGCAGGCGCGGTCGCGGCGCTGGATGCGGCGCTGGCATGATCTGGGACGAACTGGACGCCTCGATGGCGCAACTGGCGGCTGACGGATTGCTGCGCCGTCGCCGCACCCTGAATGCGCCCTGTGGCCCGGATGCGCGAGTTGAGGGCCGGCGCGTCGTCGCCTTTTGCAGCAACGATTATCTCGGCCTGGCGAATCATCCAGGTATCGTTACTGCGGCGCAGGAAGCCGCCGGGCGCTGGGGCGTCGGCAGCGGCGCTTCGCATGTGGTCAGCGGCCATCTGTGGCCCCACGCAGAATTGGAGGAGCGGCTGGCCGCCTTCGTCGGGCGCGAGCAAGCGCTGTACTTCACGACCGGCTATATGGCGAATCTGGCGATTGCGCCGACGCTGATGGAGCGCAACGACGCCATTTTCGCCGACAAGCTGAATCATGCCTCGCTGATTGACGCCGCCCTGCTGACCCGCGCCGAGCATATTCGCTACCCGCATTGCGATCTGGACGTTCTCGCCCGCCGATTGGAGCAAAGCCGGGCGCGGCGCAAGCTGATTCTCACCGACGCGGTGTTCAGCATGGACGGCGATTTGGCGCCGCTGCCGGAACTGTTCGCCTTGGCCGAGCGCTTCGACGCCTGGCTGGCAGTGGACGACGCGCACGGCTTCGGCGTACTCGGTCCCGGTGGTCGGGGCAGTCTCGCCCATTGCAATCTGCCGCCGTCGCCGCGCCTGATTCTGATGGGAACGCTGGGCAAGGCGGCGGGCGTATCCGGCGCGTTCGTCGCCGGCGACCGGCGCGTGATCGGCTGGCTGATGCAACGGGCGCGACCGTACATTTTCACCACNNTTGATTGCGCGGTTGCGAGCGGGTCTGGACGGCTTGCCGTGGCGACTGCTGCCTTCGCAGACCGCGATTCAGCCGTTGCTCATCGGCGGTAACGATGCCGCTGTGCAACTGGCTGAACGGCTGTTTGCCCACGGGTTATGGGTTCCCGCGATCCGTCCGCCGACCGTGCCAGTGGGCGCGGCCCGCTTACGCATTACCCTCTCGGCGGCGCATAGCGAAGCTCAAGTCGATGCGCTTACTGCGGCGCTGCGCGAGTGCGCTGATTCACTCTCTCTTTCGCTTTAATTCTATAATGCCACTCATGATCAACCGGCTTATAGCATCTGAATAAAGCAAGCAGATCTATCATGCACAATAACCCCTTACCCAGGCTCGACGAGAACCCGGATCTAAGCGCGCATTTACTCCAGCATTGCCGACTGAAACCGGGTGATATCTGGATTGATCCAATTTCCGGTCATCGCGTTGGCTGTATTGATGCAACTGAACCTGCATCCGTTGCGGCGCTGATGGATGGTCGCTTGGCTTCATTAGCTATCCATGATCCTCCTTATAATCTTGTCGCTTTTGAAACGCGGTCAATCAAGGAGTATGTGACCTGGTGCAGAAAGTGGGTTTCCTTATCACTTCAGCATATGGCGGATGACTGCTCTCTCTACATCTGGCTTGGCGCAGATCAAAAAAATCACTATCAACCTTTACCCGATTTTATGATTTTGATGAGAGATTTTCCTGTTGATGCTCGCAGCTTTATAACCGTGAGAAATCAGAGAGGTTACGGGACACAAAAGAATTGGATGGCGGTCCGCCAGGAGCTACTGTATTACGTGCGCGGCAAACCTGTTTTCAACATTGACGCGGAATACACTGATATTCCTAAGGCCCTGAAAGGATACTACAAGGAGGTGGGTGGTGAAATCACCGAAAATCTCCAACGCAGCAAGGCCAATACCATCCGCGCTGGAAATGTCTGGATCGATATCCAGCAGGTTTTCTATCGCCTGCAAGAGAATGTTTCTGGCTGCTATGCTCAGAAACCACTCAAAAGCATCCACAGAATCATTGATGCCAGCTCAAACAAATCTGATCTGGTCATCGACTTTTTCGCGCATTCTGGAACCACGCTGCTTGCATCCGAAATAGCGGGGCGGCGCTGCTTTACGGCGGAAATCGATCCGATTTACTGTGAAATTTCAATTCGCCGACTTGAATACTATCGCGCTACAGGGTTAACGGGTTGGCAAAATGGTCATGCTTTTGAGATCGATACGGAACTGAAACTGGCAGTGGAACAAAGCATAGAGACCCTTTTACCAGCGCAAGCAACTTTACTTTGAGAGCCAGCGGATTCATGGAACAACTCAAGTCACAACTTAACCAACTGATCCAGAAACTCCCTGATGCTTCTGCGGTGCGTAATCGTCTGACTGAGCTTTACTCGGTTTATCCATTCAACGAGTTCGAGTATGTCATTTCAACATTATTGGGTCGAAATATTTTAGCATTGGATGAATACTATGAAATCCGTGACAGTTATATGGAACGTAACTCTTTTTTGTATATTTTTGAGATAAGCGCCCCCCGAACTTTTGGGGAAGCATGGGCGCAAGGACACCTAAAAGAGCTTGTTCCAGAATTATCAAAGCCATCCAGGAAACTTGATCCTTCGTATTCGGGAGAATACGATTTTTTTCTCGATGGAAAAATCAGGATTGAGGTCAAAGCATCGCGAGCAGTAGATGCGGAAAGCGATGAACCTCTTTACGTGAAAGCACTGACTTCTGATTCATCCAGGCCTTTTTGGATGAATTTTCAGCAGGTGAAACCCGCATGTTGTGATGTTTTTGTCTGGATCGCAGTCTGGCGAAACAAGATTCACTATTGGGTTTTATCATCCCATGAACTTGAACATCATCGCGATTACTCTACGGGACAGCATCGAGGGAACACGGGCGAGGGGCAACTGCACGTTCGCCAAGACAACATCAACGATTTCAAACCATTCAAAGCTGCATCGAACCATCTTGCGAATGCCATTCGGGGTGCCTACGCAAGAGAAGTTGTGGCTCGCAAGCAATAGCGGGCGAATACTTTGTTTATCAACATTCAACCCCTCTCTCTTACAGCAGCGGGTTCTAATACCATCTCCATCTGTTTATAGCCAATGCTCAACCCATCCTCAATCCTGCCGGCCAAACAGCGGATTCGCTGCGCCTTCGATCAGGCTGCGGCCACTTATGACGCGGCGGCGGATGTGCAACGGGAAGTGTCCGACCGGCTGGCCGCGTACCTTGTACAAGCTGGCAGTGACTGCGATCCCGTCGCCATGCTCGACGCCGGCTGCGGCACCGGCTATGGCGCACGCTGGCTGCACCAGCGGTGGCCGGGTGCCGAATTAACCTTGATGGATTTCGCGCCGCGCATGTTGACTGCCGCCCGCCAGCACCCGTCATTGATAGATACGGCGCTGATTTGCGCCGACATCGAAGCCTTGCCGGTGGCCGCACACCGCTTTGACCTGTATTGGTCCAGCCTGACCTGGCAATGGAACGACCCGCAACAGTGTCTGGCTGAGGCGGCGCGAGTACTCAAACCGGAAGGCTGGCTGGCGGTCGCCACCCTGGGTGCGGACAACTTTCCTGAGTTGCGCCATGCCTTTGCAGACATGGATGACTACAGCCATGTGTTGACGATAGCTTCGCCGGAGCAATTATTGACGCATTGTCAGGTGGACGGATGGACGGTGCGCGTTTGGCGTCGGCAGCCGGTGCTACGCCATTATCCCGAGGTGCGAACCCTGCTTCGCAGCGTGAAAGCCGTCGGCGCCCGTGAAGTCGAGCAACGCCGCCCTGCGCCCTTCAGCCGTTCTGCCTGGCAGGCGATGACCNNCGCCTTCTTCATCACCGGCACCGACACCGGCGTCGGCAAAACCCATGTGACCTGCGCCTTGCTCCATGCGGCCCGCCAGCGCGGCTGGACCGCCGTTGGGATGAAGCCGATTGCCGCTGGCGTTGAAGCCGATGGCCGCAATGAGGATGTCGTGCGGTTATTGGCCGCCAGTTCAATTCAGCCGCCGATTTCGTTGATCAATCCGTTTCTGTACGACCCACCCATCGCGCCGCATATCGCCGCTCAGGAAGCAGGGCGACCGATTGATTTAGCGATGATTCAACAGGCGCTCGCACAACTGCAAACGCTGGCGGATGTGGTGTGGGTGGAAGGCGTAGGCGGTTTTCGGGTGCCGCTGGACGCGCAGCAGGATACGGCGGATTTGGCGCAAGGCCTGGCCTTACCGGTGGTGCTGGTGGTGGGAATGCGACTGGGCTGCCTCAATCATGCGTTGCTGACCGTCGAAGCGATTGAGCGGCGCGGTTTGAGCCTGGCGGGCTGGGTCGCCAACCGGATCGATCCCGCCATGTCCCGCTTTGGTGCCAATCTCGATACGCTGCAAGCTCGCCTGAATGCCCCGCTGCTGGGTGTGACACCTCATGGCGTAACTCCCGAACAGGCCGCGTCAGCACTGCAAGTGTCCGTATTGCTGGATTTGGGCGCAGCGATCAAATAGCACGGGCCGGTCGAACCGCCAGGCAGGAACCGCTGGCGGGTTCCGACGGATTGGCTACAATGGCAGTGGCGTTCTCCAACAGATCCAGGCCAATCCGCGAACCGGCTATCCCCTCATCCGATCATCGATCCATGAATCCGCCATCTGTTATCCTCGCCCAACCGCCCGATCTCAGCCAGCCAGTGGACGCTGCGCGATGAAAGGCCCAAACCTGTCGGCCTGGGCGCTCGATCACCAGGCGCTGATGCGTTACCTGATTGGCTTGCTGCTGCTGAGCGGCGCGTATGCCTATTTCACCCTGGGGCAGATGGAAGACCCCGAATTTACCGTCAAGGTAATGGTGATCCAGAGCTACTGGCCGGGAGCAACCGCCCGCGAAATGGAGCAACAGATCACGGATCGGCTCGAAAGGAAATTGCAGGAAACCCCCTGGCTGGA
This sequence comes from Competibacteraceae bacterium UBA2788, assembly GCA_002352185.1. Classification (GTDB taxonomy): domain Bacteria; phylum Pseudomonadota; class Gammaproteobacteria; order Competibacterales; family Competibacteraceae; genus Contendibacter. The sequence continues at coordinate 4,576 of DEHY01000069.1, read as the reverse complement.
TTTCATCCGCAGCTATTCCAGACCCGGCGCGGCGACCCTCTTCATTCACCTGAAGGAATCCGCTCCGTCGAAAGCGGTGCAAAGCATCTGGTATCAGGTGCGCAAGAAGGCGTCCGACATCCATCATGAACTGCCGACCGGGGTGCAAGGGCCATTCTTCAACGACGAATATGACGATACCTTCGGCTCGATCTACGCCTTTACTGCGGACGGCTTCAGCTACGCCGAACTCAAGCACCAGGTAGATGCCGCACGCCAGGAGCTGCTGCGACTGGACAACATCAACAAGGTGGACATCATCGGCGCCCAGGACGAAAAAATTTACATTGAAATGTCGGACAAGAAGCTGGCCGCGCTGGGGATCAGCCCCCTGCAAATTCTGTCCACGCTGCAAACGCAGAATTCGATGGAGTCAGCCGGTACGGTAGTGACCCGCCAAAATCGGGTGCTGCTGCGGGTGGAGGGCAATTTCGATTCGCTGGACAGCATTCGCGCCATCGGCATCCGCGCCAGCGGCCGAACCTTCCGGCTGGGCGACATTGCCGAAGTCTGGCGCGGTTATGTCGATCCGCCGACCTTCAAGATGCGCTTCATGGGTCAGGAGGCGATTGGGCTGGCGGTGTCGATGGACAAGGGCGGCAACATCCTGGAGCTGGGCGCGGATCTCCAGCAGACGATGCAAAGGCTGCAAGCGGAACTGCCGGTCGGCATTGATATTCATCAGGTCACCAATCAGCCACAAGTGGTCAGACACTCGGTCAACGAATTCATGAAGAGCTTTATTGAAGCTCTGATCATCGTGCTGGGCGTAACGTATTTCAGTTTGGGCTGGCGTGCCGGGGTGGTGGTGACGCTGTGCATCCCGCTGGTGGTCGCCATGACCTTTCTATGCATGAAACTGTTCGGCATTGATCTGCACCGGATTTCGCTGGGCGCGCTGATCATCGCCCTCGGCCTGCTGGTGGACGACGCCATCATTGTGCTGGAGATGATTGACCGCAAGCTGGAACAGGGCTGGGATCGGCTGAAAGCCGCCACCTTCGCCTACACCAGCACCGCTTTTCCCATGTTGACCGGCACTCTGGTCACAGTGGCCGGTTTTCTGCCCATCGGGCTGGCCAAGTCCGACGCCGGCGAGTACACCTTTGCCATTTTCGCGGTGGTCGGCATTGCCCTGATTGCATCCTGGATCGTGGCGGTGCTGTTTACGCCATATCTGGCCTACGCCCTGCTGCCCACGCCAAAGCCGCCTGCCGCCACGCCGCTGCGGGATGTCCACAAGCCCGTTTCGCGTCGGCCCGGCTGGCTTGGAACCTGGATTCAGCGTTATCGCGGTTGGGTGATCCGCTGGGAGGAAGCGATCAGCGATGGCATGTTGCGCCTGGTGGAATGGTGTCTGCGCCACTGTGGGTGGGTGATTGCGCTGACCCTGGCGACCTTCATCGCCGCCGCGCTGGGGTTCCGCTTCGTGCCGCAACAGTTTTTCCCCTCCTCGGCCCGGCCGGAACTGCTGGTGGATGTATGGTTGCCCGAGGGATCATCGTTCGCCGCCACCGAAACCGAGGTCAAGCGGCTGGAGGCGCTGCTGATGGCGGACGGGAACGTCGTCAATGCAGTGAGCTATGTCGGCAGCGGCTCGCCCCATTTCTATCTGGCGATGGAACCGCAGCTCGCCAATATCAATTACGCGCAACTGGTGGTGATGGCCCGTAATGAAACCGCCCGTGAAGCGGTTATGCAACAGCTCAATCGGGCGTTCGAGCAGGATTTTCCAATGGTGCGCGGACGCATCACCCGATTGGAGAACGGGCCACCGGTGGGCTATCCGGTGCAGTTTCGGCTGGTCGGACCGGATCCGCGCCAATTGCGCGCGATTTCCGCCGAACTGATCGATATCCTGCGGGCCAACCCCTACACCCGTGACGTCAATACCGACTGGAACGAAACGATCCCGGTGGCGCGGCTACGGGTGGATCAGGACAAGGCGCGCGCGCTGGGGATTAACTCGCAGGATCTGGCGCGCAACCTGAACGCGCTGCTGACCGGACTGCCCATCACCCAGTACCGGGAAAACGACAAGCTGATTGATGTGGTGCTGCGCGCCCGTCGGGAAGAGCGCGGCAGTCTGGGCGATCTCCAGGATCTCAACATCTACACCGACAACAACCGCTTCATTCCACTGGGGCAGATCGCCCATATCGAAAAAATCTTCGAGGACGGCGTAGTCTGGCGGCGTGACCGGTTTCCGGCGATCACGGTGCGCGCCGACATTCCCGATGGGGTGCAGGCTCCAGACGTGACTGCGCAAATCGACCGCTCCCTGCAACCGCTGCGCGCCCGGCTGCCCGACGGTTATCGCATCGAAATCGGCGGCGCCCAGGAAGCCAGCGCCAAGTCGCAAGCCTCCATTTTGGTGGTCATGCCGCTGATGGTGGCGATCATTCTTACTCTGCTGATGATCCAGCTTCACAGTTTCCAGCGCACGCTGGTGGTGCTGCTGACAGCGCCGCTGGGCGTCATCGGCGTCACGCTGTTCCTGCTGATCACGCAACTGCCGTTCGGCTTCGTAGCGATGCTGGGCGTGATCGCGCTGTCGGGCATCATCATCCGCAACGCGATCATCCTGCTGGATCAGATCGAGCAGGATGAGCAAGCGGGGCTGTCTCCGTGGGATGCGGTGGTCAGCGCGACGGTGCGCCGGTTTCGACCCATCATGCTGACGGCGCTGACGGCGCTGCTGGCGCTGATCCCGCTGACGCACAGCACATTCTGGGCGCCGATGGCGGTTTCCATCATGGGTGGCCTGCTGGTTGCCACCGTGCTGGATCGGCTGGCGCTGCCGGCTCTGTATGTGGCGTGGTTCAAGGTGCGGCCACCGGCGTCTTCTGCGCGTTGACCGACCTTACCAGCGGCTGGTCAGCCGGATTCATACCGTCCCGGCGCAAGGATGCGGTGCGGGTCCAGCACCGCTTTCAGCCGCACGCCCAAATCGGCGCTTTCAGGGGCGCATTCAGCCAGCCAGCGCATCGAATCCACGCCGACCCGATACGGGAAAAACCCTTTGGCCTGTCCACCGGACATTAATGCCGCATAGCAACGCTGTGCGTTGCCAACAGCGGCGGCGGAGGCGCGTTCGAAGAGCAGGGGCACCGTACTGTCGAACACCTTGTCCGACAGCGAAGTAAGCGTAATCAGCGGTTCGACGCCGAAACTGCTGGCGGTCCGGGTCACGAAATCCACATAGTCCCGCACCTTGGCCGCTTTCATCGGCACCAGCGGCGCGTACCAGATCAGGCCGCAGCCATCGCGGGCGGGATCGAGATTTTGCGCAGGCGGCGCTTGATCCGCACGCCAGTAGCACAGCGGCAGCGCAGTTTCGTTGGGGCGTCCGGCGACGAGTTGCAGCGAACGGCTCAGCAGGGCGGCGCTGCGGGCCAGCCGTCCACCCAGCGCGCCAGGCAGCCATCGAGCCAGAGACGCCAGCCGTTCAGCCCGTTCCGGGGTGACAAACAGCAGCCGGGACGCCACGCCGCGCAGAGCGCTGCGAATTTCCGCCCGGGCGGCGCGTGCGACAGCATGGGCGCCGTACAGGGTGCCGAAGCCGGTCCAGGGCAGAATCTGATAAGCGCGCCCCAGTTCGGCCAATACCTCGGCGGGAATCAGGCCCTGCGCGTCGAGACGATGGGCGGGAAAGGGCGCTGACATCGCCAGCACCCGCCGCTGGTTCATCAGATTGATCGCACCCACGGCGCCGGGCAGCCGCGCCAGCACTCCTTGAATCTGTTGCACGGCGAGTTCCAGCAGGGAATCGTCTTTGAGGCTGAACAGGAACGCTTGGACACAGTCCGGCTTGCGCGTCAGGGCAATGCTCATGCGGGTAACGATGCCGAAGCCGCTTTGGGTGAACAGGCCGGGGAAATATGGGCCGATGCCCCATTTGAACAGGCTGGCCAGCTCCGCGCCGGCCACTTCATGCAAACGGGTTTGATACACGCTGCCGTCGGCCAGCACCGCTTCCAGATCAGTGACGGCGGCAAAGTGATCTGTGTGGGGGGTCACGCCGTAGCCGCGCTCCAGCGCATTGCCGATCAGGCTGCATTGCGGACCAGCGCCGGTGACGGGAACCAGATACGGGTGAGCATGGCGGTCGAGGAATTCGGCCAGCAGGGCTTGGGTGACTCCCGGCTCCAGCGTGACTACGCCCAGTTCGGCGTCGAAATCCAAAATGGCGGCCAGGCCGGACAGGTCCAGAATCACGCCATCGTCATGTACGGGCAGGGCGGTGCCATAACCCCAGTTGCGCCCCGTGCTGATTGGATACAGCGGCGTCCGGCATTCATGGGCGATGCGGACAAGGGCGGGAATCTGTTCGCGGGATCGTACCCGCAGCGCCCCCGCAATACGGCGTTCAGCGCCGGTGGTGTCGGCGCCATAGCGGATTTGGGCGGCGCTGGCGTCGAGGACATGCTCAGCGCCGAGCAGGGTTTGCCAGTGTGCAAACGCTTCAGGGAGGTTCATGAGACTACTCTCTGGTTCATTGGATTCGTTTTTGACTCGCGCCAGGCTGGCAGCCGTG
>DEHY01000135.1 GCA_002352185.1 Competibacteraceae bacterium UBA2788 | reverse complement strand
GCCCGTGCTACATCCACAACCCAAGCGCGATTGCCCTGCCCTGACGATGGGTAAAGGGTTCAGCAGGGCGGTGTTGGTGTAACATCATACTTCAACCTTTATACCCGCTCTGACTGCCGGAAATTCCTGATGAAGACCCTGCCGAAATTAATACCCGCTCTCCTGCTCATGCTGGGTGTATTCACCCTGGCCCCCGGCGCTGGAGCGGATGACAAGCCCGCCCCTGACCCGAAGAAACTCACCGTCATGCTGGACTGGTTCGTCAACCCCGATCATGCTGCGCTGATCGTGGCGCAGGAAAAAGGCTTTTTCGCCGCCCAGAATTTGGACGTTGAACTGCAAACGCCCGCTGATCCCAACGATCCGCCCAAGCTGGCGGCTGCGGGCAAGGTCAATCTGGCGGTCAGCTATCAGCCGCAACTGCATATTCACGTCAACGCCGGGTTGCCGATCAAGCGGATCGCAACGCTGGTCGCTGCGCCGCTCAATTCGCTGGTGGTGCTGAAAGACGGGCCGATCAAAACCCTGACCGATCTCAAGGGGCGCAAGATCGGCTATTCGGTGGGCGGTTTCGAGGAGGCCCTGCTCAAGACCCTGCTGGCCAAGGCGGGTCTCAAGCTGGACGATGTGACGTTGGTGAACGTCAATTTTTCACTGTCGCCGGCGCTGCTGTCGAAGCAGGTAGATGCCGTGATCGGCGCCTTTCGCAATTTCGAGTTGAACCAGATGGATTTGGCCAAGAAACCGGGCCGGGCGTTCTACCCGGAAGAGGAAGGCGTGCCGCCCTATGACGAACTGGTGCTGGTGGCGAACCGCGACCAACTCAACGATCCCCGGCTGGGACGGTTCGTAACTGCGCTGGAACAGGCCACGCTGTATATCCTCAACCATCCCGACGACGCCTGGAAAGCGTTTATCGCCAGGCATAAGGATTTGGACGATGAATTGAATCGCCGGGCCTGGCGCGACACGTTACCGCGTTTGGCGCGGCGGCCTGCGGCGCTGGACGAGGCCCGCTACAAGCGTTTCGCCAATTTTCTGGCCAAGCAGGGCGTAATTACTGTGGCGTTGCCGGTGTCAAACTATGCGGTGCAATTGCCATTGTCGGAGTGATCCCCATGCAGTACCCCGAATCTTTTGATGTGATCGTGATTGGCGGCGGCCACGCCGGTACTGAAGCGTGCATGGCCGCAGCGCGGATGGGACTGCGCACCTTGCTGTTGACCCACACTATTGAAACCGTGGGAGCCATGAGTTGCAACCCGGCCATCGGCGGCATCGGCAAGGGCCATCTGGTCAAGGAGGTTGACGCGCTCGGCGGAATCATGGCCCGCGCCGCCGACCGCGCCGGGATCCAGTTCCGCATCCTCAACAGTCGCAAGGGTCCGGCGGTGCGCGCCACCCGGTGCCAGGCCGACCGCGCCTTGTATCGGGCGGCGGTGCGCTCGCTGATCGAACATCAGCCGAATTTGCGGGTATTTCAGCAGGCTGTAACTGATCTGATCGTCGAGGGCGAGCAGGTGACGGGCGTCGTCACCCAGACCGGGATCCGCTTCAGCGCTGGCGCGGTGGTGCTGACCGCCGGCACCTTCCTGGCCGGCCTGATGCATGTCGGCATGGCGAACTATGAGGGCGGACGCGCCGGCGATCCGCCGGCCAATGCGCTGGCGGCGCGGTTGCGGGAATTGCCGTTGCGCGCCGGGCGCTTGAAGACCGGCACTCCGCCGCGTCTGGATGGCCGCAGCATTGATTATGCGCAACTCACCGAACAGCCGGGCGATGAACCCTGTCCGGTGTTCTCCTATCTCGGTTCCGTCGCGGAACATCCCCGCCAGATCTCCTGCTGGATCACTCACACCAGCGCCCGCACCCACGACCTGATCCGTGGCGGTCTGGATCGCTCGCCGCTGTTCGCCGGGGTGATTCAGGGCATTGGGCCGCGCTACTGTCCGTCCATCGAGGACAAGATCCACCGCTTTGCCGACAAGGATTCGCACCAGATTTTTCTGGAGCCGGAGGGTTTGGAAACTCACGAGGTTTATCCCAATGGCATCTCCACCAGCCTGCCGTTTGACGTGCAACTGGCGCTGGTGCGCTCGATGCGCGGTTTGGAACAGGCCCACATCACCCGGCCCGGCTATGCGATTGAATACGACTTTTTCGACCCGCGTGATTTGGAGTATTCGCTGCAAACCCGTCCCCTGCGCGGGCTGTTTTTCGCCGGCCAGATTAACGGCACCACCGGCTATGAAGAAGCGGCGGCGCAAGGGTTGCTGGCGGGAATCAACGCCGGATTGCAGGTCAAGGGGGAAGCGCCATGGTGGCCGGGCCGCGAGGAAGCGTACCTCGGCGTTCTGGTGGACGATCTCATTACCCGTGGCGCGACCGAGCCGTACCGGATGTTCACCAGCCGCGCCGAACATCGCCTGCTGCTGCGCGAGGACAACGCCGACCTGCGCTTGACCGCAATCGGGCGGCGGCTGGGCATCGTGGACGATGAGCGCTGGCAGCGGTTCGAGATGCAGCGCGAGGCGATTGAGCGGGAAAGCCAGCGGTTGCGCGATATTTGGGTGCGGCCCGCGCAAGTGGATGAGGCTGAGATCCAGCGCGTGTTGCAGGGACCGCTGGCGCGGGAAAGCCGGGCGCTGGAACTGCTGCGGCGGCCCGAAGTCAGCTACGCCGGATTGCTGAGCCTGCCGGGCGTCGGGCCGGGCGCAGCCGATCCGCACGTGGCCGAGCAGGTGGAAATCCAGGCCAAGTACGCCGGCTACATCGAGCGCCAGCAGGAGGAAATCGCCCGCCAGCATCGTCACGAACAACAGATACTGCCGCCCGATCTGGATTACGCCGAAGTGCATGGCCTGTCGCAGGAAGCGCGGGAAAAACTGATCCGCCACCGACCGCACACTCTGGGCCAGGCCAGCCGCGTTCCCGGCGTGACTCCCGCTACCCTTTCCCTGTTGCTCATTCATCTCAAACGCAACCGGAATCGCCGGGCTGCCGGTTGAATCCAGACCCTGCCAACTGAAAGCAACGCCATGCATTCATCGCCCTTGCTGATTCTTTGCACCTGCCCCGACCCGGCCACGGCGGAGCGCATCGCCGAAACCCTGGTCGGCGAGCGGCTGGCCGCTTGCGCCAACATCGTGCCGGGCCTGACCTCGATCTATCGCTGGCAAGGCCAGATCCAGCGCGATTCCGAACTGTTGCTGCTGCTCAAAACCCACCAGGCGATCTATCCGTTGCTGGAGGCGCGCATCCGCGAGCTGCATCCCTACCAGGTCCCGGAGATCATCGCCCTGCCGATTCAGGCCGGATCAGCGGCCTATCTGGACTGGATCGCCGACAACACCGGAGCGCCGGTATGAAGTCTCCACTCCGGGCGCGGCCATGGCTGGCGCTGTGGCTGGCGCTGCTGGCGGCGCCTGCGCTGGCGGGGCTGCTCGACCGCTTCAGCGCCTCTGCGCCGGAGCGGATCCTCGAAGCCGATCAGGCATTCCAGTTGACCCTCAGCGCCCTTGATCCGGCCACTCTGGAAGCGCGCTGGATCATTGCGCCCGGTTATTATCTGTATCGCGACAAGTTCCGGCTGAGTGTGCCGGACGCCCCCGGCGTTACGATCACCGCGCTGGAAATCCCGGCGGGCGAGCCAAAAGACGATCCCTATTTTGGCCGACAGGCGGTGTTTCACACCGAGGCGGTGATCATCGCCCGCCTGCAACGCGAATCCTTCAGCGCCCAAACCGTGCAGGTGACAGCCAATTATCAAGGTTGCGCCGAAGTGGGCGTCTGCTACCCGCCGCTGAGCCGGACCGTGCGCGTGACGCTGCCGACGGATGCTCAGCGCCCGCTGGGAGAGGGATCGAGGGTGCGGGTCGCGCCGCCAAACGCGGCCACGGCGGGAACCGAACGCAATGAAGCCGAACCGGATCGGCTGGCGCGACTGTTGGGCGAGCAGCGCTTTCTGGCGATTCCCGCCTTTTTCGGCTTCGGCTTGCTGCTGGCCTTCACCCCCTGCGTATTTCCCATGATGCCGATTCTGTCCAGCCTGATCGCCGGCCAGGGTCCGAACCTGAGTCGTGGCCGGGCGCTCCGGCTGTCGCTGAGTTATGTGCTGGCAATGGCGGCGACCTACACCCTCGCGGGCGTGCTGGCGGCGCTGCTGGGCCAGAATGTCCAGGCGTGGTTCCAGAATCCTTGGGTGATCAGTGTGTTCAGCGGTCTGTTTATACTGCTGGCGCTGTCCATGTTCGACCTGTACGAACTGCAACTGCCGGGCGATTTGCAAAACCGGCTGGTGGAATGGAGCAACCGCCAGCGCGGCGGCCAGTATGCCGGCGTAGCGGTCATGGGCCTCCTGTCGGCGCTGATCGTCGGTCCCTGCGTCGCGCCGCCTCTGATTGGCGTTCTGACGTTCATCGCCGTCACCGGCGATCTCACCCTGGGTGCGGTGGCGCTGTTCGCTCTGAGTCTGGGCATGGGCGCGCCGCTGCTGATCATTGGCGCTTCCGCCGGCCACTGGCTGCCGCACGCCGGGCACTGGATGGAGCGCATCAAGCGGGTATTCGGCGTGATGCTGCTCGTGGTGGCGCTGTGGCTGCTGGAGCGCGTCCTGCCGGCGGCGATCATCATGGTGTTGTGGGCGACGCTGCTCATCGTCATCGCGACGTATATGGGCGCTCTGCAACCCATCGTGCATGGCGCGCCGCCTTGGCGCACCCTGGTCAAGGGAGTCGGTCTGGTGCTGCTGATTTACGGCGTGCTGCTGCTGGTGGGCGTAGCGGCGGGGGGGCGCGATCCGCTGCAACCGCTGCGCGGCGTCGGCCTGATCGCCAATGCCGCCGGCGAAGCAGCGGCGCCCCCATTCCGCCGGGTCAAAACCGTGGCCGATGTGGATCGAGCGGTGCGCGAAGCGGGTGGACGAACAGTGATGCTGGATTTTTACGCAGACTGGTGCGTGAGTTGTAAGGAACTGGAACGCGAAACGTTCTCTGATCGCACGGTGCGGACGGCTTTGGCCGACGTGGTGACGCTACAGGCCGATGTCACCGCCAACGACGCCGCCGATCAAGCCTTGCTGCGCCGCTTCGGCGTCATCGGCCCCCCTGCGATTCTGTTTTTCGGCCTGGACGGCAAGGAGCGCCGCGAGCGGCGGGTGGTGGGATTTATGGCGGCGGATGCGTTTAGCGCGCATGTGCGGCGACTTTAGCTGACATCCGCCGTTGCGTAAATTGTTCTCTGGTTTCCCTTTTAGCTCAATATGGATTCCGGACGGCTGAGTACGACTCGCCTTGACGCAGGTTGGGGCTACACTGAAATTGTTTTTAATCGCTGTGGCCGATTTTTTAACCCACATCAGGAGTCCTGTCATGAAAGTGAAAATCAGCACCCTATTTCTCATCGCTTCCGTTACTGTCAGCGGTCTGGCTTTTGCGGATGCGGATGATACCAAATGGATCGCTCAGTGCATGATGGACAATAAGGATGAAGGTAAGCCGACTGAGGTGGTGCAGAAGTATTGTGAATGCATGAATAGTAAGATGAGCAGCAATGAAACGCAGTCCATCACCCAGTGGGAAAAGTCCCACCCGAAGGAAGAAAGAGAGTGTAGCGCTACGGCGGGTTGGAAGTAATCCAGACGCTTTTTATCAGTCGGCCTATAAGGAAAAAATATGCGTAAGATGATGTTAGGTCCAATTGGCATTTTGGTCGCTTGCAGCGTTGTTTATACGGCGGGAAGCGCGGAGAACCCGGCGACGGCTCCAGCAGCCCCAGCAGCAGCAGCTCCAGCAGCCCCAGCAGCAGCGGCTCCAGCAGCCCCAGCAGCAGCGGCTCCAGCGGCAGCGGCTCCAGCGGCAACCCCAGCAGCGGCTCCAGCGGCAACCCCAGCAGCCCCAGCAGCAGCGGCTCCAGCAGCGGCGAGCGCCACTCTCAGCGGAAAATGGTCATCCAATCTCGTCGGCGAAGTCACCCTTGAACAGACGGGCAACAAGATTGTTGGCGCTTACCAGTACAAGGATGATGACGGCGTAACTCAGGATGGCAAGATCGAAGGTCTTGTCAAAGACAAAATGATTCAGGCCAAATGGTGGGAGCGTCCAAAAGTCGGTAAAGGAGAGGAAAGTCGAGGCGAATTGGAATGGAAAATTGCCGATGATGGCAAGATGCTAATCGGTTGGTATAGCGAAGAGGGCGAGAAGGAAAAGCAGGATCTTAATCTTACGCGCTAGGCTCTGTGCAGGATGCGCTTCTTTCGTCGGTGCATCCTGCGCACTTTCGCTCAGTACTGCGCTTACCGTGTTGAGCGCAGTCAAGATTTGGGCAGCAGCACCAGTTCGGTCTCCGACCCACGGTCGGGCAGACGCAGCGCCAATAGCAGCAGTAGACACCCCAGTCCCGCCGCCAGGCTGAGGCCAACGCTGACTCCAAACACTCGATGCAGGTAAGCGACCGGGACTAGCCACAGACCGGCGATCAGGAAGCGCAGTAACGCCTGCCACCAGCCGATGCCACGACCATCGCGCCGCTGCACCCGCAACCGCCAGGCGCGCATCCCCAAGGTCTGACCGCCGCAAGTCCAGAATCCGCCATAGAAAAAAAAGCAGACCAGCAGTAGATAGGTGGAGAAGAAAGGATTGCCGGCCAGCGGGTTGTGGAACTTGAGAGCCTCACTGCCCAGCAGCGCCGCCGCCAGTCCTAACGCGAGCGCGCTGGCGACGAACAGCACCCCGGTCAATAACAGGCTGTCGTAAACAATGGCCGCCAGCCGACGCGGCAACCCAGCCAGCAATGGCCGGGGAAGCGGCGGGTTGGGGGGCGCAGTGCCGTGCATTACCATCAGCGGGGCGGAACCCGTAGCCTGCCAGATTACTTGGGCGCAGCAGAGGGTGGTTTGAGCGCTGGACTGGAAGGCGTTGCCTTATCGGCGGTTGCCTTATCAGGGGATTGAGGGGCAGGCGCCTTCATGGCCTTGTCAGCGACCCTGGCCGGTTTACCGCTGGCCTTGTCCTTATTGGCAATCGGCTTGGTCGGCTCCTTGGCCGGTTCCCTGGAGGAGCCGTCCGTTGCCCGGGGCTTGTCCAGCCAGCCGTTGATCTCGGTGACATCCGCTTCCGAAAGCTGCCCGGCGGCCTGCCGCAACGCCAGAAAATTAACGATGTAGGAATAACGGGCGTTGGCATATTCCAATTCAGCCTGATAGACATTGCGCTCGGCGTCCAGCACATCCACGATGGTGCGCGTGCCTACCTCGTAACCGGCCTGATTGGCTTCCAAAGCGCTGCGGGTGGAAATGCGGGTCTGGTTGAGCGCCTTGATCTGGCTGATGGCGGTTTCCTGACCCCGGTAGGCGTTGCGCACGGTGCGAATGGTGTCGCGCTGCAAGTTCTCCAGACTCTGCCGGGCGGCTTCGTAGTTGTAAGCCGCCTCACGGGAACGCGAGGACACCGCGCCGCCGGTGTAGAGCGGAATGGTGAGTTCCAGATTGACCTGGCTGCTGGTGGTGTCGGTGATGCTGTTATCGAAATCGGTGCGGCTGGCCTTGAGATCGAGCGTTGGGTAATGACCGGCCTTTTGCAGCTTGATGTTTTCCCGCGCCCGATCCACTCCGAAATTCGCGCTGCGCAGCTTGAGATTATTTTCCAGCGCCATGCGCACCCACTCTTCGGGATCGTTCGGCTTGGGCAGCGATAGCGGCATCCGCTCGCTGAGAATCGCGATCTGGGCATACTCCTGGCTGGTCAGTTGCCGCAGCAGCTCGCGGGCGTCGGCCAGCTTGTTGATGGCGCTCACTTCCTGGGAAACGGCGGCGTCGAAACGGGCCTGGGCGTCATACACGTCGGTGATGGTCGCCAATCCCACCTCGAATCGCCGGTTTGCCTGTTCGAGTTGCCGTGCAAACGCATTTTTGGCCGCCGTGGTGAAGGTCAGGTTATCCAGCGCAAACAGGACCCCGAAATAGCCTTGCGCCACCCGTAACACCAGTTCGTTCTGGGTATTGCGGAAATCCACATCGGACTGACTGACCACCGTGTCCGCCAGCCGCTGCTGGACCTGGCTGCCACGATTGTAGAGGGGTTGCGTCAGCCCTATCGCATAGTTGTGGCTGTTGAACGCTGAATTGTCCCGCGCCCCTGCGATCCCGAAGGTGCGCCCCTGTTGGGCCGTGACTCCCGCATTAGGCAGCAGCAGCGCCCGTGCCTGCGGTTTGGTTTCCTGGGCGGCTTCCCGGCTGGCGGCGGCGGCCTTGAGTACGGGATCGCTCTCAAAGGCCTGACGATAGACTTGCAGCAGATTTTCCGCCCCCGCCGGTTGGCCGCACAGCGCGGCTATGATTCCGGCCAATACCAGACGATGCACTTTGGGCATGGCTGACAAGCTCCCCCTGAGAACAGGTATTTTAATAAATTCTGATGTGCCGAACCGACCGCAAAAACCGGGAATCCGGCGCCGCTTCATCGGCGAAAACCGGATTCAGAATTCAAAGGCCTGAACCGGCGCCGCGTTGCGCAGCGGCGGCAGCTCGGTGTCGAACAGGCTTTCCCGAACCCATTCCTGTTCACCCACCCGGGTGATCAACAGCGCCTCCATCACCGGCGGCTGNNGTGGCCACCGATCCGGTAACGGCGATGGCGTCGTAGCGTTGCTCGCCCCAGCCCCGGCTGGCGTCGCCGGAGTGGAGCATGACGTTGTCAAAGCCGTGCGCCTTGAGCTTGCGCCGGGCGGCTTCGGTGAACTCCGGGATGATGTCTATGCTGGTTATGCTGGCGGCCAATCGCGCCAGCGTAGCGGTCAGATAGCCGCCACCGGTACCGATTTCCAGCACCCGGTCGGTCGGTTGCAGCGCCAGCGCTTGCAGGATCCGGCCCTCGACCGTGGGTTTCAGCATGAATTCACCGTGGCCGAGCGGGATGGCGATGTCGCTGAACGCCAGATTGCGGTAACGCTCGGCTACAAAATCCTCGCGCGGTATGCGGGCGAGTACGTCCAGCACCCGCTGATCCAGCACATCCCAGGGCCGGATTTGCTGCTCGATCATGTTGTGACGGGCCAGTTCAAAATTGAATGCAGTCATGGTTCGGGATCCTGTCAATGCCGGATGGTTTTGAGAGTCTGGCAGGGGTGGCGCGCCCCGGTTCGAAGTAGGTCCATTCTAGCATAGGGCTTTTTACCGAAGCGCAGAGCTACAGGAAGGTTGCGCCCACCGCGAACAGCCGTTCGACTTCGGGCACCCGCTTTTTGTCCACCAGAAACAGGATGACGTGATCGTCGGCCTCGATCATGGTGTCGTGGTGGCAGATGATCACTTCATCGCCACGGGCGATAGCGCCGATGGTGGCGCCGGGCGGGAGGCGGATTTCATCAATGCGCCGACCCACCGTCTTCGAGGTCTTGTAGTCGCCGTGAGCGACCGCTTCAATCGCCTCGGCGGCGCCGCGCCGCAGAGAATGCACCTTGGCGACATCGCCACGGCGGACATGAGTGAGCAGGCTGCCAATCGTGGCCTGCTGCGGTGAAATGGCGACATCAATGATGCCGGACGATTCCACCAGATCAACGTAGGACACCAGATTGATCAGCGCCATCACCTTGCGGGCACCCATGCGCTTGGCCAGCATCGCCGACAAAATGTTGGCTTCGTCGTCGTCGGTCACGGCACAGAACACGTCCATGTGCTCGATATTTTCTTGCCGCAACAGGTTTTCGTCGGCAGCGTCGCCCTGCAACACGATGGCGCGGCTCAGTTGCTCGGACAAGCGCTTGCTGGTCGCCGGATTGCGTTCGATGATCTTGACCTGGAAGCGTTCTTCGAGGCCCTGGGCCAGCCGGGCGCCGATGTGGCCGCCGCCAGCGATGATGATCCGTTTGACCATCCGGTCTAGCTTGCGCAACTCGCCGACGATAGCGCGCGTGTTTTTGCGGGCGGCGATGAAAAACACTTCGTCGTCGGCCTCGATGACCGTATTGCCTTCCGGAAGGATCGGGCTGCCCTGGCGAAAGATAGCGGCCACCCGCGTGGCGATTCCCGGCATCCGCTCCGGCAGGGTGCGCAACGCCTGGCCCACCAGGCTGCTACCCTCGTAGGCCTTGACGCCGACCAGCCGCACTTGGCCTTCGGCAAAATCCAGCACTTGCAACGCGCCGGGATGTTCGATGATGCGCTGGATATAATCGGTCACCAGTTGCTCGGGACTGATCAACACATCGACCGGCAAGGCTTCGTCCTTGAACAATCGATCCCGATAAGCGATGTAGCCGCCGGCTCGGACCCGGGCGATCTTGGTCGGGGTGTTGAACAGGGTGTGGGCGATCTGGCAGGCGATCATGTTGGCCTCGTCGCTGTCGGTGAGGGCGATCAACATGTCGGCGTCGGCGATGCCGGCCTGTTCGAGCACGGCCGGATAGGACGCGTGCCCGCAGACGGTGCGGATGTCCAGCCGATCCTGCAACGCTTGCAGGCGGTCGGCGTTGGCGTCGATCACGGTCACGTCGTTGGCTTCGCTGGCCAGGATGTGCGCGACCGAACCGCCCACTTGGCCGGCGCCGAGAATGACGATCTTCACGTCCCCTCCTCACTCGTCTAGCGCTTTTTTGGGATCGATTCCCAAGGCGCGCAGCTTGCGGTAGAGATTGGTGCGTTCCATGCCGACCCGTTCGGCCAGCCGCGCCACGTTACCCTCGCACTCGCGAAATTGCTGCATCAGGTAAGTCCGCTCGAATTGTTCCCGTGCTTCCCGCAGCGGCAAGTTCAAGGGAATGCTGCCGACGTCCTGGGCTTTGGTGGCGGTGATCCCGCGCACGGCGACATCGACTTCCTCTAGCGCGATGTCTTCATCGCCCCCCAAGATCAACAGGCGTTGCACCAAGTTCTTGAGCTCGCGGATATTGCCGGGCCAATTGTAGTTGCGCAACCGATTCTGAGCGGCCAAGGTGAAATGGCGGTAAGTCAAGCCTTCCTGGTCGACGAAATAACCGATGTAGTAGTTGAGCAGTTCGGGCACATCCTCGACGTGGTCGCGCAGCGGAGGCAGCTTGATCGGTACCACGTTGAGCTGATAGTACAAGTCCTCGCGAAAATGCCCGAGCGCCACTTCTTGTTCCAAATCGCGGTGGGTAGCGGCCACCACCCGCACGTTCACCCGAACCGGCTCCTTGCCGCCGATGCGCAGAAAAGAGCCATTTTCCAGAGCGCTGGCCAGCTTGGCTTGCGCTTCGAGATCCATGTCGGCCAGCTCGTCCAGAAACAGGGTTCCGCCGCTGGCTTGCTCCAGCCGGCCGTAATGAATGCGATCGCCCTGCTCGGAGCCGAACAGTTCCAGGCTAGCGTTTTCGCGGGCGATGGAACCAACCCCGACGTCCACGAACGGCCCACCGCGCCGCAAGCTGTGGGCGTGCAGGAAGCGCGCATAGACTTCCTTGCCGGTTCCTGGCTCGCCGAAGATCAGCACCGGCGCATCGTGCTGGGCGATCCGCAGCACCTGGGTTCGCAATCGCTGGACGACTTCGCTGCGGCCGACCGGTTCGGCGACGATGCGTTGCTGGCGGCGCAGGTTCTGGTTTTCCCGCGCCAGCCGGTCCGCTTCCAGCGCTCGTTCCACGGTCAACAGGAGCTTGGCCATGGACAGGGGCTTCTCGATGAAGTCGTAGGCGCCCAGGCGGGTCGCTTCCACGGCGGTCTCGACGGTACCGTGTCCGGACATCATGATAACCGGGCACGGCAGGTGATCGCCTTCGCTCCATTCCTTGAGCAGGGTGATGCCGTCGGTGTCCGGCATCCAAATATCGAGCAAGATCAAATCGGGCCGCTGAGCGCGACGGGCTTCGCGGGCGGTGGCAGCGTTCTCGGCGGTCGAGACGGCATATCCTTCGTCTTCCAGAATTTCCTTGACCAGGTCGCGAATATCCGGTTCATCATCGACGACCAAAATGTAAGATGCGCTCATCCAGCGGCCTCCTTATCGGTATTCAACGGCACGGCGGGAATGGCAGGCGAGATCGAAGACTCGGCGCCACCGTCGAAGAGCGGCAACCGGATCACCACCCGAGCACCGCCGTCGACCGGCGTTTCCAACTGGATCCAACCGCCGTGTTCTTCGACGATTTTCTTGACGATCGCCAATCCTAGCCCGGTTCCCTTGGGTTTGGTAGTCACGTAGGGCTCGAAGGCGCTGGACAGAATGGTGTCCGGAAAGCCCGGTCCATCGTCGCGCACGCTCAGCTCGACGCAGTCGGCCCCGGTCGCGTGTTCGCGGCGGGTACCGACCCACAGGGTCGATCCGTGGCCATCGCGAATCGCCTCGATGGCGTTTTTGACCAGATTGTGCAGCAACTGCCGCAATCGGCCTTTGTCGCCGTTGATCCGCAACGGCTCTTGGGTCAGATCCAGCTTGATCTCCACTCCTGCCGGATAGTCGCGATAAAGGTAAAGCACTTCGGTCACGAACTCGTTCAGTTCCAGCGGCGCCAACTGCAAGCGAGGGGGACGCGCGTATTCGCTGAACGCGTCCACCATTTCCTTCATCGCCTGCACTTGCTGGATGATGGTGTGGGTGCCGCG
>DEHY01000106.1 GCA_002352185.1 Competibacteraceae bacterium UBA2788 | reverse complement strand
CCCATTTCCAGCAGCATATCGCCGGCGCTGACCCGATGGCTCGCCAAGTCCAGGCAGAGACTGTTGGCGCGCAGCACCTCGTCTTCCGCCGCTGGCCCGCCACGGCGCAGCACCGCCCGGATGCGGGCGACCAGCTCGCGGGGCGAAAAGGGTTTGGTAATGTAATCGTCGGCGCCGCTTTCCAGTCCCTGCACCTTGTCTTCCTCCTCGGCGCGGGCCGTCAGCATGATGATCGGCAATTCACGGGTCAGTTCTTCCTTTTTCAGCCGCCGGGCGAAGTCAATGCCGCTGATGCCCGGCAGCATCCAGTCAACCAGGATCAGATCGGGCAGATGCTCGGCGATGCTGGCCTGCGCCTGCCGACTGTCGGCAGCGGCTTCTGCGGCGTAACCCGCGCTGGTCAGGGCAAACATCACCATTTCCCGGATCGGCTGTTCGTCTTCCACGATTAAAATATGTCTGGCGTTCATAGTTCCTCTTGAATTTGCTGGAGCCGTCCCAAACTTATCGGAAGGCGATCAGCTGGGGGATTCCTGATATTTAGGGCAATTTGATGACAGGGATGTGACAAGGCCCGCAATCTGAATAGCCAGTCGCTATCGCTCTGTTTGAATGATTCAATTTCCACAATGGATAAAAGTCGCCTACCCTTCAAACCGTGTTAAGACCGATTAACGATCATCCACTCACCCAGAGGTATTGCCCATGAGCGTTCTAGTTACCCAGCCGGCCCCCGATTTCACCGCCGCCGCCGTCATGCCCGATGGATCGATCAACGAAGCCTTCAAGCTATCCGATCTGCGCGGCAAGTATGTGGTGCTGTTTTTCTACCCGCTGGACTTCACCTTCGTCTGTCCGTCGGAAATCATCGCGCATGATCACCGCGTCTCCAAGTTCAAGGAGCTGGGCGTGGAAGTGGTCGGCGTGTCCATTGACTCGCAGTTTAGCCACTTTGCCTGGCGCGAGACGCCGGTCGAAAAGGGCGGCATCGGTCGCGTCGCGTTCCCGCTGGTGGCTGATATCAAGCACGAAATCACCAAAGCCTACGGCGTCGAGCATCCTGCCGGCGTCGCTTTGCGCGGTTCTTTCCTGATCGACAAAGCCGGCGTGGTGCAGGCCCAGATTGTCAACAATCTGCCGCTGGGCCGCGAAGTGGACGAGATGGTGCGCCTGGTCGAAGCCCTGCAATTCACCGAGCAGCACGGCGAAGTCTGCCCGGCGGGCTGGCGCAAGGGCCAGAAGGGCATGAAGCCCACCGCGGATGGCGTGGCCGCTTATCTGGCCGAGAACGCTGGCGGTCTGTAAGGGTTGATTCCCTCTCCTGCGGGAGAGGGTTCGGGTGAGGGCGCGGCGGGATCAAACCGCCCTCATCCCCGCAGCGCCTCTACGCCAGCATCCTTTGCCTCCTTTGCCCCGCCGGTTTCTGGCGTATGGACACTGTCCATTCAGCGAATAACAACACCGGAGATTTGATGCCATGAGTACCCCGAAGCATTGCCGGCTGCTGATCCTCGGATCGGGTCCGGCGGGCTACACCGCCGCAGTCTACGCCGCCCGCGCCAACCTCCAGCCGGTGCTGATCACCGGCCTGCAAATGGGCGGACAGTTGACCACCACCACCGAGGTAGACAACTGGCCCGGCGACGTCGAGGGCTTGATGGGGCCGGATTTGATGGACCGGATGCGCCGCCACGCCGAGCGTTTTCACACGGAAATCATTTTCGATCACATTCACACCGCTCATCTGCAAGAACGGCCATTCCGGCTGACCGGCGATTCCGGCGAATACACCTGCGATGCGCTGATCATCGCCACCGGCGCCAGCGCCCAGTATCTGGGCCTGCCTTCAGAGGAGGCATTCATGGGCAAGGGCGTATCCGGCTGCGCCACCTGCGACGGCTTTTTCTACCGCAATCAGAAAGTGGCGGTGATCGGCGGCGGCAATACGGCGGTCGAGGAAGCGCTGTACATGGCTAACATCGCCAGCGAGGTGACGCTGGTGCATCGCCGCCAGCAGTTCCGCGCCGAGAAGATTCTGGTGGACAAGCTGATGGAGAAAGTGAGCAGCGGCAAGGTCCGCCTGGCCCTGGACAGTACGCTGGATGAAGTGCTTGGCGATAATAGCGGCGTCACCGGAATGCGTTTGCGCAACGTCAGGAGCGACGAGCGCCAGGAAATCCCGCTGCAAGGCGTGTTTATCGCCATCGGCCACAAGCCGAATACAGACTTGTTCGCCGGCCAGTTGGAAATGCGCAACGGCTACATCCTGATCAAGACTGGCACTGAGGGCGGCGCTACCGCCACCAGCATTCCGGGCGTATTCGCCGCCGGCGACGTGGCGGATCACGTCTACCGTCAGGCGATCACGTCCGCCGGTAGCGGCTGCATGGCCGCGCTGGACGCCGACAAGTATCTGGATGGGCTGAGTCACTAGACCCGTGCGGGCTTTCAGCCCGTTAAGCCAGTTCCGCTTTTTATCTCAACCCCTTGTTGTCTCCCCAACAAGGGGTTTTTCGTGGACGTCATTCCGCTTTGAAAACCCAGCTTGACCGCCGATAATGTCTCATTCTTTCACGCCCGCCCTCCCCACAGGCCCGCGTCATTCCTGCCCAACCCAACAAGGAGAATTCTCGTGTCCAAACCCGTGCGTCCCCGTCGCAGCGTCCTGTATATGCCCGGTTCCAACGCCCGCGCCCTCGACAAAGCGCGCAGTTTGCCCGCCGATGGCTACATTCTCGATCTGGAAGACGCCGTCGCTCCTGATTCAAAGGAAATCGCCCGCCAGCAAGTATGCGGCGCGGTCAAGGCCGGCGGCTTCGGCCAGCGCGAGATCATTATCCGCGTCAACGCCCTGTCCACCAAATGGGGCTACGACGATGTCGCGGCGGCTTCAAAGTCGGGCGCCAATGCCCTGCTCCTGCCCAAAGTGGAAAGCGCCGACGCGATCCGGCATATGGAAGCGATCATGCGCGCCAACGGCGCTCCCGAGACGATGACCATCTGGGCGATGATGGAAACCCCGCGCAGCGTGCTTGAATCGCAGCGCATCGCGGAATCCACCCCACGGATGGAGTGTCTGGTGATGGGCACCTCCGACCTGGCGAAGGAGCTGGACTGCGCCCATACTCACGAACGGTTGCCGTTCATCGTCTCGCTGGGCCTGTGCCTGCTGGCCGCGCGCGCCGCCGGGCTGTCCATCCTTGATGGCGTCTACCTTGATCTCAACGATGAAGCCGGATTTGAATTTGCCTGTCGCCAAGGCCAGGAGTTCGGCTTTGACGGCAAGACGCTGATTCATCCCAAGCAGGTTGCTCCCTGCAATCGGGTGTTTACGCCGAAGGCAACCGACGTTGACTGGTCACGGCGGATTATTGAAGCGCACACCGCAGCGGCGGCGCGGGGTGAAGGCGTGGCGGTGGTCGAAGGCAAGCTGATTGAGAATCTGCATGTTGAAAGCGCCCGTCGGCTGGTGACGCTGGCCGATGCGATTGCCGCGCTGGACGCCGCTAACGCCGCCTGAGACTCCACCCTTCCCACCTTGCCGAAAGCCGGTGTTGCCGTTCTTGCGGGCATCGGTTTCCCCCGTCCGACCCGCTGCTTCATCAGCACGGTCGGACTGCCTGGAATGCCCATGTCGAATTGTTCCTTCTTCTCACCCGACCGGTTGCTTCGGTATGCGCTTCCGCTGCTGGTTGCAGTGGCGTTGACCGCCTGCGAAAAACCTGCGCCTGATCCGACCCTTCGCATCTCTGGATCGACAATGGGCACCAGCTATGATCTCCAACTGGTTCCGACGCCGGGGCAGACCCTTCCGCTCGATCTTAAAACCCGGGTGGATGAACTGCTGGCCCGCGTTAATAAACAGATGTCCACCTACGATCCCGATTCGGAATTGTCACGTTTCAACCGGAATGCCAGCACTGACTGGATCGCGGTTTCACCCGAATTGCAAGCGGTGGTCGCCGAGGGATTGCGCGTCAGCGAACTCAGCGGCGGCGCGTTCGACATCACCGTCGGGCCGCTGGTCAACCTGTGGGGCTTTGGGCCGGAACCGCGCCGCGATCAAGTCCCGTCCGACGCCGCCATCGCCCAAGCGCGCGAACGGGTCGGCTATTGGCGCCTGCAAAGCCGCGAAGAACCACCGGCGTTGAAAAAGGATCGCGCTGACCTCTATGTGGATTTGTCCGCGCTGGCGAAAGGCTACGGCGTGGATCAATTAGCGGCGCTGATGGAAGCCAATGGCGTCGCTAATTACCTGGTTTCGATTAGCGGCGATATTCGCGCCAAGGGCCGCAACGGCAAGGGCCAGCCATGGACTGTCGCCATCGAGCAGCCGACCCCCGGCCAGCGTGCGGTTAAACGCCTGATCCGGCTTGGCGACCACGGCGTTTCCACCGCAGGCGACTATCGCAATTTCTTCGAGCAAAACGGTCAGCGCTACTCGCACATTATCAACCCGCGCACGGGCCGGCCCGTGCCGCAAACCCTGGTGTCCGTAACCGTCATCAGCGACTCCGACATGGCCGCCGACGCCGCCGACACCGCCTTGATGGCGGCTGGCCCGGACTTCGGTTTTCAATTGGCGACCGACCATCATTTGGCGGCTTTTTTTATCATCATCAGCCCGGACGGCAAAAGTTTTCAGGAACGCTATACCCCGGAATTCGAACCGTATCTGCTGCCTTCGCAGCCGTGAATTGACTCTGGATTTTCCACTGCTGCTGAAATGATGCTGACTCGACCATGACTGCTCCGGCTCTAATGTTGCGCGGTTTGCGCAAGACCTATACCAATGGCTTTAACGCCCTGCGCGGCATTGATCTGGACGTGGCGGAAGGTGANNCGGCAAGGTACAGGTCTTTGATCAGGATCTGGATCGCAATCCCGGCGCGGTGAAATCGTATATCGGACTGGTGCCGCAGGAATTCAATTTCAACCAGTTCGAGCCGGTAATCGAAATCGTGGTCAATCAGGCCGGCTATTACGGCATTCCCCGTCCGCTGGCGCAACAACGCGCTCAAACCTATCTCCAGCAGCTCGGTTTGTGGGAGAAACGCCGGGCCATGGCGCGGGAACTGTCGGGCGGAATGAAACGGCGGTTAATGATCGCTCGCGCATTGGTTCACGAGCCGAAGCTGCTGATTCTCGACGAACCCACTGCCGGCGTCGATATTGAGATTCGCCGCTCAATGTGGGATTTTCTGCGCGAAATCAATCAACAGGGCACCACTATCATTCTCACGACGCACTATCTGGAAGAAGCGGAACATCTATGTCGTCATATTGCGATCATTGATCGGGGCGAGATTATTGAGAATACCCGGATGCAAACCCTGCTCGGTCGGCTGAATCTGGAAACCTTTGTACTCAATTTGCGCCAACCATTGGCCGGGACGCCGGAAATACCGGGTTATCCACTGCGGCGGCTGGATGATCTCACGCTGGAAGTGGACGTTACCCAGGAACAGGGCATTAACATGCTGTTTCAGCAGTTGTCGGCGCGGGGCATTGAAATTTCCAGCCTGCGTAATAAAACCAATCGGCTGGAGGAACTGTTTATGCGGCTGGTGGATAAGAATGAGGCCGTGAGTTGATCGCTAAAGAAAAAATAGAAAAACTAAGAAACAAAGGGCAATTCTGGACTCCTCAGTGGGTTGCCAAGGCCATGGTTGCTTATTTTTTACAGGGTGAATCATCGGAGTTATTTGACCCTGCTGTTGGTGCTGGCGCCTTTTATCAGGCTCTTAAATGCCTTGATACTGATAGAAAAATCGCTTTTTACGGCACTGATATTTCCATGGAAGCTGTTAAACAGGGAACCAGGGAACAGGTATTCGATTCCGCCTCCGCTATCGAAATCAGAGATTTCATCCTCAATCCGCCACAGAGAAAATTTTCAGCAATTATCGCTAATCCGCCTTACATCAGACACCATCGGCTTTCCACTGAAATGAAAGCGGAATTAAAAAAACTGACCCTCCGAAACATCGGCAAAAAAATAGATGGCCGAGCCGGGATTCATATCTATTTTTTAATTCAAGCGCTCGGCCTGCTGGAAAATCATGGCAAGCTGTCTTTCATTATGCCTGCGGACACTTGTGAAGGAGTTTTTGCGGACACTTTATGGCATTGGATAACAAGCCGTTATTGTTTGGAGACTGTAGTCATATTTGATAGTGAGGCTACTCCTTTTCCGAGCGTAGACACTAATGCCGTTATTTTTTTTATCTCTAACAATCCACCCAAAAAATCCATAAACTGGATCAGGGTCAGGAAGGAAACGAGTGAGCTGTTTGATTATTTTGGCTCCGGCTCCCACGAGCCTGAAGCCTCCTATTTGGATTTGGATATAACGGAAAGAGATATTAGTGAAGCGTTAATTACGGGGTTATCCAGAAAACCGGCGATTGTTTCACGAAGCGGTTATAAACTGGGTGACTTTGCCAAAATAATCAGAGGAATAGCAACGGGTTCCAATGAATTTTTCTTTCTAACTCGAAAACAGGCCAGGCAACTGGAGATTCCACAGGAGTATCTTAAAACCGCCGTCGGTAGAACAAGGGATGTGACAACTTCAACAATTACTACCGAGGATACTGACCGGATTGATCAAAAAGGTCGCCCCACTTTATTGTTATGCCTCGGTGATCAGTCAACAACAATTTTACCCGTGGCTTTGCAAAATTACATTAAACAAGGCGTAGAGAAAAAACTGCATGAAAAAATTCTCATTTCAACCAGAAATCCATGGTACAAAATGGAACGAAGAGAGCCGCCGCCGTTTTTATTTGCCTACTTGGGGCGCAGGAGCGTCCGATTCATAAAAAATGAAGCAGGCGTTATTCCATTAACCGGATTCCTCTGTCTTTATCCTCATTCACAAGACAGCGCATATATCGCTAATCTTTGGCAGGTTTTACAGCATGAAGAAACGGTTAACAACCTGGCTTTAGTCGGTAAATCCTATGGATCCGGGGCAATAAAGGTAGAACCCAGGGCGCTGGCTAATCTACCTCTCCCGAAACACTTGGTTGATCGCTATTTATCCCCGACGCCAACGCCATCACTTTCTCATTCTCAACCCAATCAGGAAAAGCCGTCACTGCCGCCGCAGTTGATCCTGTTCGCCTGATCAGCGTGATGCCCATGCGTCCCGAAACCCCTGAAGCCTCTCATCCCCTGCGCTATGGCTACACCACCGGCGCCTGCGCGACCGCCGCCAGCGCCGCAGCGGCTTGTCGGCTGCTGGCGGACCGTGCATCTGATCAGATCGAGATTACGCTGCCGCGTGGGCAACGGGTACAATTCCGGTTGGAATACTGCCGGTTGACTGCAACGGGAGCCGAGGCGGCGGTGATCAAGGACGCGGGCGACGATCCTGACGTGACCCACGGAGCGCTGATTTTCGCCCAGGCGGTTTTAAGCGCAGCGTCGGGCGTGTGCTTCCGGGCCGGGCCGGGCGTGGGCGTCGTAACCCGGCCCGGGTTGCCGATCCCGGTGGGCGAACCGGCCATCAATCCGACTCCGCGCCGGATGATCGCGGATCACCTGTTCAAGCTGGCGACCGAATACGGCTATCACGGCGGATTCGAGATTACTATCGGCGTCGAAAACGGCGCGGAACTGGCGAAAAAAACCCTGAATCCACGCTTGGGCATTGTCGGCGGANNCGATGCGGACTCATTATCAGATGCCCGACATGGCGTTGATCGAAATGGGCGATTTCGCCGGGGCCGTGCTGAAGCATTTGCGACGGACGCCCATTCCCCAACTGAGTCTGGCCGGCGGTTTCGGCAAGATCAGCAAGCTGGCGGCGGGCCATCTGGATTTGCACAGCCGCCATTCCAGCATTGATCTGGTAGTGCTGGCGGTGGAAGCCGCAGCGCTGGGCGCGGATGACGCCTTGCAGGCGGCCATGCAAACCGCCAATACCAGCCAGCGGGCGCTGGCGCTGGCCCACGCAGCGGGTTTGCCGCTGGGCGACCGGATTTGCGTCATGGCTCGCGATCAAGCCCGCACCCTCCTGCCGCCCGAAGTGGCGGTAGAGGTCTGGGCGACCGACCGCGAAGGTCGTCCGGTCGGCCATGCCGATTTCGCGTGAACGCGCTCGCCCCTTGCGGGAAAAGGCGGGAGCGCGGAGCGGAACATGCGCATCCTGATTCTTGGCGGCATCGGCGAAGCGGTGACGCTGGCGCGTACGCTGGCGCCGGTTCATACCGTGATCTACAGCGTAGCCGGCAAGGGGCGATGGCCGGATTTGCCCTGCGCAGTGCGCAGCGGCGGTTTTGGCGGTAGCGACGGCCTGGCGCTTTTCCTGCGCGAGCAACGCATTGAACGGCTGATCGATGCAACGCATCCCTACGCCGCGCAAATCAGCCGGAATGCGGCGCGAGCAGCGCGGCTGGCACAGATCCCGCTCTGGGCCTACCGGCGACCCGCGTGGCGACCGGAATCGGGTGACGATTGGCGATTCGCGGCTGACTGGCCTGCGCTCATGGTGGGGCTGCGAGAATTTCGACGCCCGTTCTTCACCATCGGTCTGGAGCCGTTGCGGCGCTGGACGGATCTTCCCCCGGAACAGCATTGGCTGGTGCGCTGCCTGGCGGCGCAAGCCCCTGCCACGCCGCATCTGACGCTGCTTTGCGCTACGGGGCCGTTTACGCTGGAACAGGAGATCGCGCTGCTGCGGGACTATCAGATCGACGTGCTGGTGGTGAAAAACAGCGGCGGCGGCGCGGTCGAAGCCAAACTGGCGGCGGCGCGGCGACTCGCCATTCCCGTGATAATGCTGGATCGTCCGGCGTTGCCGACGGCAGATCGGGAGTTTGACAGTGTGCAACGGTTGGCGGCGGCGCTGTAAGCCCCATCGCTTATAATCAAATCAGCGGGATGCTGGGCGGCAGGATCGGGTCAAGGTCCGGATCCCGGCCTCACGCAAGCTTGACTATGGATGGCCCCGCCCTCTGTCGCCGCCCACCGGAAAAATATGCATCTTATGAGAAGAATTCGCCTGTTCCTGCTTCTATTCCTGGCGCTGATGGCCCTGCTGGCTGGTGGCGCGTGGTTCTATCACGCTCAGGCGCCCGACCAGCGCCAGCCAGCCGTTAGCCCACTGGCTGGCGGCGGCGCACAACCGGCGAAAATTATCGTGGCGGACGACAGTTCCTACGCGCCTTTCGCCTTCATTGATGCCGAAAACCGGCCCCGGGGCATCAGCATTGACCTCTGGAAGCTGTGGAGCCAAAAGACGGGAGTTGCGGTGGAGTTCCGCCTGATGGAGTGGGATTCTGCCCTGACGGCGGTCAGGGAAGGCCATGCGGATGTGGTGGGAGGACTGTTCCCTACGCGACAGCGGGAGGAATTCTTCGACTTCGCCAGCCCCTACGCCGACATTGCCACAAGGCTGTTTTTCCACCAGCAAGTCCACGGAGTCCGGGGGCTTGAAGACCTGAGCGGCTTCACGGTTGGGGTGGTCAAGGGGGACAGCGCCGAGGAATGGATCCGGGAAAAATATCCCCATATCGCCCTGGAACCTTACCCAGGAGCCGAAAGCCTGGTGAAAGCGGCGCTTGCGGGGAAAATCAGGGTTTTTGTGATCGACGCCTATGCGGCCCGGTTCTATCTGGCGAAACTGGGTTCCGGGGATGAGTTCCACGAAGCCGTCGACCCCGTTGCCGTCAATAAGCTGTATGCCGCCGTCAGAAAGGGAAACCGCCCGCTCCTGGATTTGCTGCAACGCGGTTTCCACCGGATATCCGAGCGGGAAAAACACGCCATCATCGAAGCCTGGACCGGGATGCCGATATTTTCCAGCGCGCCCTGGATCGCGCTCGGAGCGACTTTTGCCGCCATCGCCGCCGCGCTCGGCTTGCTGTTGCTGTGGAATCTTCAGCTCAAACGGAAAGTCGCCGAGGCCACCCGCGACGTGCGGCAGCGCAATGAGGATTTGCAGCGCAGCGAGCGCAACTACCGGGAGATCTTCAATGCCACCAGCGACATGATATTTCTTCATGACGCCGTGGATGGCGCGATTCTGGATATGAACCAAGCGGCCATGGAGCTGTATCCCGCCATGGGATTGCAGGGTGACGCCGCCGACTGCGTCAGCTTGGGCTTGCCACCCTTCGGCGGGGAAGACGCCTTGTCCAGGATACGAAAGGCTGCAACCGATGGCGCGCTGGTTTTTGAGTGGCGGTCCCAGCGACGCAATGGAGACGCCTTCTGGACCGAAGTGGCCCTGAAAAGCTCCCGGATCGGCGGTGAAAACCGGGTACTGGCCGTCGTGCGCGACATCACCGAGCGCAAGCGGGTGGAGGAGCATAGCGCGCGCGACGACGCCTTCCGGCAATCCATCATTGATGGCGCCGCCGATGGCATCTGCGCCTGTCATGAGACGCCCGATTTTCCGCATGTGCGCTTCACCGTCTGGAACCATCGGATGGCCGAGATCACCGGCTATACCCTGGGCGAGATCAATATCAGCGGCTGGTATCAGAGTCTCTATCCAGACCTTGAAGTTCAGGCGCGGGCCAGTGCGCGCATGGACCGCATGCGCCAAGGTGAAAACCTCGACCAGGAGGAGTGGGAGATCACCCGAAAGGGCGGACAGCGGCGTCAGGTCCTGATCTCCACGCGAATGCTGCCCGGCGGGGAAACCGGGACCAATGTGCTGGCGGTCATCAGCGACATCACCGAACGCAAGCGGGCGGAGAAAAAACTGCGCGCCTATTCGGAATATCAGCGCGCCCTGCTCGACAACTTCCCTTTCCTGGTCTGGCTCAAGGACACGGAAAGCCGTTTTCTGGCGGTCAACGCGCCGTTCGCACGCGCCTGTGGACTCGACTCGCCTGAGGCGCTGATTGGCAAGACCGATCTGGACGTCTGGCCCGCAGATCTGGCTGCGGCTTACCGGGCCGACGACCGGGAGGTGCTGGCGAGCGGCAGACCAAAGAATTTGGAGGAAATGATCGAGCGGGCCGGCCAGCCGCGCTGCTGGTTTGAAACCTACAAGTCGCCGGTACGGGTGGACGACCGCATCATGGGCACCGTCGGTTACGCCCGCGACATTACCGCACGCAAGCGGGTCGAGCAGCGCATCGATCATTTGGCCTATTACGATGCGTTGACCGACCTGCCGAACCGGGCGCTGCTGGCCCAGCGGGCAGAGCTGGCCCTGGCCATGGCGGCGCGTCACCACATGGAGTTGGCGATGCTGTTTCTCGACCTCGACCGGTTCAAGGAAGTGAACGACTCGCTGGGCCACATCGAAGGCGACGCCCTGCTGGTGCAGGTGGCGGCCCGCCTCCAGACGCTGATCCGGGCGGAAGACACAGCCTGTCGGCTGGGGGGCGACGAGTTCGTGCTGCTGCTGCCGGACACCGGCCAGGACGGAGTGCTGCGCGTGGCCAACAAACTGCTGGCCATTTTTCACCAGCCGTTCGCGGTGGCCGGCCACCGCGTGATCGTGACGGTTTCCATCGGTATCGCCCTGTATCCGCACGATGGGGTCAATTTTTCCGACCTGCTGAAGAACGCCGACACTGCCCTGCACCGGGCCAAGCAGGATGGGCGCAACACCCGGGCTTTTTACACCCGCGAGATGAACGCCGCCACCTTCGAGCGGCTGATGCTGGAAGGGGAATTGCGTCTAGCCATTCAGACCGGCCAGTTGCGCGCCTATTACCAGCCCAAGGTGCGGCTGACCGACGGCGCGCTGGTTGGAGCCGAGGCCCTGGTGCGCTGGCAACATCCCAAGCGCGGGTTGCTTGCGCCAGAGCAATTTATCCCGATGGCGGAAGCCAGCGACCTGATCGTCGCCCTCGGCGACTGGATGCTGGCGGAAGTTTGCCAGCAGATGGCCGCCTGGCGCGCCGCCGCACTGCCGCCCTTGACCGTGGCGGTCAATCTGGCGGCCCGCCACTTCCGCTTGCCGCAACTCGCCGACCGGGTACATGGCCTGCTCGAAGCCTACGGCTTGCCGCCCCAGTCTCTGGAGCTGGAGCTGACCGAATCCACTCTGGTCGAAGCCGAGGTTGAGGCGGAGACGCTGCGGGCGCTGGAACGGCTGGGCGTGGGCCTGGCCATCGACGACTTCGGCACCGGCTATTCAAACCTGGCCTATCTCAAGCGCCTGCCGCTGACCACGCTGAAGATCGACCGGGGCTTCGTGAGCGGCGTAGCCCACGATTCCGATGATCGCACCCTGGCCGCCACTATCGTTAGCCTTGGCCACCAGATGGACCTGGTGGTAGTGGCCGAGGGCGTGGAGACCGAGGAACAACGGCGCATTCTGCTGGGGCAGGGTTGCGACCTGACCCAGGGCTATCTGTTCAGCCGTCCGCTGCCCTCCGACGAGTTCGCCACAACCTGGCTGGCGTGGATGGCCGGTCCGTAACAGATTAGCGTCAATTCCATAACTTAGCGAAGGAATCCAGCCATGCCTCTATTCCGCGCATTGACCGAACCGGGCAAACTCAGCGAACTGATGGCGGCGGAGAGGGTTTAAGATGACAAAACGGTGCGTGCCGCTCAAGCGTGCAGCGGGTTGCTTCGCCGCCGTTGCGGCGCTCGCCGCCTGCCTTTGGGTCGCGTTCCCCGCCCCGGTTGTGGCGACTCAACTGCAACGTTTCGACATCCGGGAAACGGTCTTGCCAAGCGACAGCACCATCAGCAGCAAGCCTTATTCCTTTTACGAGGAACACAGGGGCAAGATCTTCACAGTGGCGACGGTTGCCGTTGCCGCACCGGTTTTGATTTTCCTCCTGACGGCCATGTTCACCGCCCGGCGCAAGGCGGAGGCGAAACTGCGCGACAGCCAGCAGCGACTCGCGCTGACTCTCGATGCAGTCAACGAAGGCGTATGGGATTGGCGCGTTGCGACCGGCGAGACTGTTTTCAGCACTCGCTATTACACGATGCTGGGCTACGAACCGTATGCATTTCCCCAAAGCTGCGCGGCGTGGAGAAGCCTGATCCATCCCGACGATATCGAGCGCGTGGAACAGGGAATCCGCCGGCATTTCGCCGGTGGCGGCCAGTACACCGTCGAGATTCGTATGCGGAAAAAATCCGGCGATTGGGGCTGGATTCTGGCGCGTGGCATGGTGGTCGAACGCGATGCCGCCGGACTCCCGCTGCGCATGGTGGGCACCCATACCGATATTACCGAATACAAGCAGGCGGAAATCGCGCTGAAAGCCAGCGAGGAGCGTTACCGGGCGCTGATCGAATCCATGGGCGAAGGTCTGGTGGTGATTGATAACGAAGCAAAGGTGACCTACGCCAATCCCCAGTTCTGGGTCATGACCGGTTTTTCCGCAGAGGAACTGATCGGCAAGCCACTGGAAAATCTGTTGAGCGAGAACGGCAAAGCCGCCTTCCACGTCCAGTTTGAACGGCGGAAGCAGCGGAAACCCAATCGCTATGAGCTGGAATGGATCAAAAAAGGCGGTGGTGTAGTTTCGACCCTCATCTCGCCCCGACCGCTCTACGATCAGGAAGGCCGCTTTGAGGGCAGCTTCGCCGCGATCAGCGACGTTACCGAACTCAAGCGGGTGGAGCAGGAGCTGCTGACCTATCAGGATCATCTGGAGGATCTGGTCAGGGAACGCACCGTCGCGCTGGAGCAGGCCAAGGACGCCGCCGAAGCGGCCAACCGGGCCAAGAGTGCATTTCTGGCTAACATGAGCCACGAGCTGCGCACGCCGCTGAACGCGATTCTGGGGTTCTCGGCGTTGATGCGGCGGGACGCAGTCGCCACTGACCGCCAGCGGGAAAGCCTGGATATCATCAATCGCAGCGGCGAACACCTGCTGGCGCTGATCAACGACATTCTCGACATGGCCAAGATCGAAGCCGGGTGCATTCAAATGCAGCTTGCGCCGTTCGATCTCGACGCCCTGACCGGCCATATTACCGACCTGATGCGGGCGCGGGCCGCTGAGAAGGGCCTGCAANNGCCAGGTGCTGCTCAACCTGCTGAGCAACGCCATCAAGTTCACCCAGCAAGGCGGCGTGACCCTGCGCCTGGATGTCCTGCCGGATCCGGATTCCGTGCGCTTGCTGATTGAGGTGGAAGACAGCGGGATCGGGATTTCAGCGGCAGAGCAGGAGCGCATCTTCGACCCCTTCGTGCAGGCGGGCCAGGCGACCAATCAGCACAGCACCGGGTTGGGGCTGGCGATCACTCGGCAGTTCGTGGAACTGATGGGCGGCCAGATCCGCGTGACCAGCCGGCTTGGCCGGGGCAGTTGCTTCCGGATCGAACTGCCGGTCGAAGCGGTTGCCGAATCCGAGACGCCGGACGCCGAGGAAGAACACGGCGAAGTGATCGGTCTGGAGCCG
>DEHY01000149.1 GCA_002352185.1 Competibacteraceae bacterium UBA2788 | reverse complement strand
CTGCGGGGGAGGCGTCACCGAGGTATCCAGCGTCATGACCGACCGTAACGCCGCTGAAATCATTGTCTGGGACCCGTGGGTCCGCCTGTTCCACTGGACCCTGGTGATCGCCTTCGTCCTCGCTTACTGTACTCAGAGCGAGTGGTTCGAAAAAATTCGGGATCCGTTGCTCAGTGAGGAATGGCTGCAAGTCATCCATGTCTGGGCTGGCTACACTATCGTCGGCCTGCTGCTGTTCCGCCTGCTGTGGGGCTTTGTGGGACCACGCTACGCTCGCTTTAGCGACTTTGTGTACGGGCCGCGTGAGGTCCTGATTTATGTCAAAAACGTGCTGACTCTGCGCGCGCCCCGCCATTTGGGGCACAATCCCGCCGGCGGCATGATGATCGTCGTCCTGCTGCTCAGCCTGACCGCCACGGTCACTGCCGGCCTGATGCTGTATGGCGCCGACAAGGGCTTGGGGCCACTCGCCGGCGTGCTGATGAACAGCAGCGACGGCGCCATTGACACGCTCAAGGAGTTGCACGAATTTTTTGCCAACTTTACCGTCATTCTGGTGGTCGGGCATCTGATCGGCGTGGTCTGGGAAAGCCTGTTGCACCGCGAAAATCTGGCCCACGCCATGATCACCGGGCGCAAGCGCGCCTGAATCCTGCGCCCGTTCACGGCAATGCGTTCATGCGCCCTTACCCTGGACTCGCCGCCCTGTCGATTCTGGTGACGGGTTTGTTCGCCGTCGGCCCTGTTGCTGCCGGACGCGATCATGAGGAAGCCCGCCAGTTGCGCGGTGCTGGGCAAATTCTGTCGCTGGAAACGATTATCGCCAATCACCAGCGTCAGCACCCCGGCGAGCAACTGCTGGAAGCGGAACTGGAATTTGAACAGGGCCGCCATGTCTACGAACTGAAGATGCTGGGCGACGACGGCGTAGTGCGGGAGTTTGAATATGACGCCCGCACCGGCGAGTTGTGGCGTCTCGAACCGAAACCCCGGAAATAGCAATGCGGCTATTACTGGCTGAAGACGACGCGATATTGAGCAGTCGCCTGCGGATCGATCTGGAGCAGGCCGGTTTTGCGGTGGATGTCGTGGATAACGGCGTGGATGCCGAATTCATGGGCGCATCCGAACCCTATGCGGCGGTGGTGCTGGATCTGGGGCTGCCGGGCCGCCCTGGCCTGGAGGTGCTGCGTCACTGGCGCGCCGCCGGCAACCCGGCGCCGGTGCTGATCCTGACCGCACGCGACGCCTGGCACGAAAAAGTGGAGGGGTTCAAGGCGGGCGCCGACGATTATCTGAGCAAGCCGTTCCATGTCGCCGAACTGCTGGCTCGACTTCGCGCCCTGCTGCGGCGTGGCGTCGCCCGACCGCCGGGTCCGCTGCAAACCGCCGGTCTGGAACTGGACGAAGACACCCAGACCGTGCGGATTCCCGCCACCGGCGAAACCTTTGATCTGACCGGCACCGAGTTCCGTCTGCTGCGCTATTTCATGCTGCACCCTGGCCGGGTGCTGTCCAAAAGTCGGCTGACCGAGCAAGTCTATGATTTCGATACCGAGCGCGACAGCAATGTGCTGGAGGTCTACATCAACCGGTTGCGCCGCAAGCTGGGCCACGATCTAATCGCCACCCGGCGCGGCCAAGGCTACGTATTCGGAGCCGAAGCCGAGTGAAATCGCTGCAAACCCGGCTCTCGGCTGGCTTGATCCTCGTGCTGGCCGCGCTCACCATGCTGGCGGTCGCCGGCGGCGGCTACTCGCTGCGGCGGCTGGCCGAGAATTTCGTCGCCGGGCGTCTGGAACACGATGTGGAAACTTTACTGGCCGCGCTGACGTTCGACGCCAACGGCCAGCCGGAGCTGGCGACCGACCGGATCAGCGCGACGTTCCGCCAGCCCTATTCGGGACACTACTATCAGATCGCGACGCCCGGCGGCGAAATCTGCTCCCGCTCGCTGTGGGACGCCGAACTGCCGCTGCCGCCACTCGTTCCCGACCGCTTCACTCGAACCTTCGTGGCCGGCCCGCAGCAGCAGCGCCTGTTGCTGGTGGGCCGCGCTTTCCGGGTGCAAAACCAGCCGGTCGCTGTGGCCGTCACCGAGAATTTCAGCCCGGTGGACGCCGGGTTGCAACACCTGTTGCTGGAATTCGGCCTCGTCGCCCTGGCGCTGTTTGGCGTACTCCTGCTGTTGCAGCGGCTCATCGTGCGGCGCGGGCTGGCGCCGCTGGAGCAGATCCGCCGCGAACTGCCCCGGCTGGCGCGTGGGGAAATCCCACAACTGGCGGATGCAGCGCCGGCTGAAGTGCAACCGCTGGTCGCCGAACTCAACCGGCTGCTGGAATTGCTGGATCAGCGCCAGCGCCGTTCCCGCCATGCGCTGGGCAATCTGGCCCATGCCCTGAAAACGCCGCTCACTGCGCTGACCCAGTTGGCCGAACACCCGCCGCCGACGGGCGATGGGGCGCTCTGGTGGCGGGATTTGCGCCAGCAGCTTCAGCACATCCGCACCCTGACCGAACGCGAACTCAAACGGGCGCGCATCGTCGGTGGCGGCGCTCCGGGTCAGCGGGTGATGCTGGAACGGGAAGTCTCCGATCTGGTGGACACCCTGCATCGCATCCACCGGGACCGGGAGGTGCGAATCGAAGTTCGGATTCCGCCGGACAGCGGATTTCCCGGCGACCGCGATGACCTGCTGGAACTGCTGGGCAATCTGCTGGACAACGCCTGCCAGTGGGCAAAAGCGCTGGTGCGACTGACGGCTACGGCCAACACGGAAGGCTTGTGGCTGCGGGTGGAAGACGATGGGCCGGGTTGCCCGCCGGAACAGATGGAGGGGTTGCGCCAGCGCGGGGCGCGGATCGATGAGTCCCGCGCCGGTCACGGTCTGGGGCTGGCGATTGCCAGCGACATCGTCGCACAGTACGGCGGTACGCTGCGGTTGGGTCGTTCCGGGACGCTGGGCGGGTTTCTCGCCGAAGTGCTGCTGCCCGGGCTTCCCGGTAGTCCGGCTTGATCAATACGCCTCGAAGGTAAATCGCGCCGACCCAATCCCCAGCACATCGCCCGCTTCCAGCGCAATCGCCTCATGGGTCTCCAGCCCGTGACAACCCACGCGCACCGAACCCGGCCCGGCCAGATTCTGAATCCAGTACATGCCATCGCGGAGCAGCAGTTCGGCTTGTTGAGGCGCTACGCCAGCGGCGTTAATTCGTAAACCGGATTGCGGATCACTGCCCAAAGACAACCACTTGGGCAGATAATAATGCACGACTTGTTGTCCGGCTTCATCCTCGCGCTCGAACCGGGCGTAGAGCAGGGCGCCCGGGCTGCCAACCCCATTCATTGTAGCCACCCGCTCCTGCATGCGCAGCAGGTTGAGGTAGCGACTCCTGATCTGGGCTTGCGTCTCGTCGGTGTTGGCGCGCGGATCGCGCTGCTGCAACTCGTCCACCAGGTCGAGCAGATAATGCCCGAACTTGTCGCGCGACTCCGCTGGATCCCAGCCCGGCGGGTCGCGCTCGCCCCTGTGATCCCAGCCCAGGGTCAAGCGCAGGCGATACAGGCCGCAAATTTCCAGCACATCGCCCGCATCGAGGAACTCCCAACGCCCACGCTCCAAGCGCACGCCATTGCGACCCGTGTAGGTATAACCCTGATTGCTCGCCGGCATCAGCGCCAACTGATCGCCCAACGCGCAAATCACGCCATGCAGCCGGGAAATCCGGTTGTACTTCGGTACGAAGCCCAGGGCGAAGTCCCCGAAACCCATGCCAGTCGCGGTGTTATAGCGCCCAAGAACCATGAATGGGCGTGAGACCAGTTCGATCCGCGCCGGCGCTTGGGCGGGATCGGCGGACAGCAGCAGCGCCCGGGTGAGCGGCGTGCCACGGACGAGGGTCTGCACGGTTGCAGCATGCAGGCGTTGGGTCCGCTCGGCATCGGCTTCCAGTTCGAGCGGCAGGGTGCTGGCCAGGCTGCCGGTTATGACTGGCGCAGCAGCGCCGGATTCGTTCAGCAGCCATGCTCCGGCGGCGGCATCGTTTTCAGCCCCTTCCGGCTCAGGCCAGAAAGAGTCGGGGTGCGCCTCGGCCGCCGGCATCCTGCCCATGTCGCGCCCGCTTTCGCGTCTCAGGGGCAGGTCCAGCCGAATCTCCCGCCGGCTGACGTAAGCCTGCCATTCCCCGCGATGATCGCGGAGATCGATTTCCAGCCGCAGTCCGGCCTGGGTGGCGCCTGCACCACCCATGTGGTGAAACTCCAGATACACTGGATGGGCGTCCCGTCCGCCCAGCAGCCGCAGCGAGACGGCCCGTCCATCGTTGGCGAAGCTGAGATCGGGACTGCGCGCCTGCAAGCGAATCTCACGATACTGCCACCACGTCGGATTAATCAGCAGGGCGCATAACACTCCACTTGATCCTGGAGCACGCAGGGCTGCCGCCAGCATGATCAGCACCGGCTGCTGGGTTTGCGCCAGCCGCGCCAGCCGCCATTCGCACTCGGTCAGCCGCGCCCGACTCGCGCCTCGCAGCAATCGCAGATAGCCGTAGTGAAAGAAGCGGAGTGCCGCCCGATCCCGGACATCATGGCGATCCTGTTTGGCGACGGCTTCCTCCAGCAGTTGGGCAAATGCGCGCAGGGGCGGCGACGCCGGCAGCGCTGCTTCCGGGATTAGCTCCGGGATCGCCGCCAGCGGGGCGGATGCCTGCCTGACCAGCGGTTCCAGGATCATCGCAGTCGCCGGCTCCAACTCAATCGCCGGAATCTCAATCGCCGGCGATTCACCCACCGCCGCTTGAGCCGGGTCGAAATCAAAGGTGAAATCGAGGTCGGGCAAATCCAGTTCGAAATCAGCCCCGGACATGGGCGCGGCAGTGACGGAAACCGGGTGACGGGGAGCCTGAGTTTCGGCCACTGGCCGCTGGGAGCGCGCGCCAAGGAAACAGTCTCGAGCCACGTCGTCCACCAGCTCCGGCGTAATCCGCTGATTGGATTCCAGGCTGGCAAAGAGCAGGATCGCATCGCACAGCATGGCGATAGCGCGCAGTTCGCCCTGGCTATGCATGGCAATGCGATCAATGACGGGCGGCGAGAGCAGATCGCCGACTTCAAGCCCGGCGACTTTGAACTGGTGCGCGATGAACAGCCCCGTTTCCAGGTTGCTCAGGCGCTCCAGACGGCAGCGAACCTCAATGCCGTCCTGTATAAGCTGCAAATCGGGCTGACGCAATTTGCCCTCGATTTCCGGCAACCCCGCCAATACGACTTGCAAGCGCTGAGTGGGCAGCGACGGCACCTCTACAAATTCCCACAGGCGACACAACGCGCTGGCGCGCAAATGATGGGCATCGTCAATGAGCAGGGCAATGGTCTGGTTGCGGCGCGCGCACATCACCAGCGCGTCCAGCAGCCGTTGGCCCTGCTGCTCGGTATTTAGATGGGCAGCCGGCAATTCCAGAGCGTTACACAGGTAATTGAGCAGGTCGGGAAAATCGAGATTGGCGTTATTAAGCAGCACGAAGCGGATATCGTCGGCCTCCGCCATGCAGCGGCGCAGCACGAAGGTTTTCCCGATCCCGGCCTCGCCGGTCAGCAGGATGAACCCGCGCCGTTCCCGGATACCGTCCAGAATGTCGGCGCAGGCAGCATCAAGATTGGTGTTACGATAAAAATCCTTCGGATCTTTTGACTTGAACGGCTTGCTGTCAAAACCGAAATGGCTGGTATACATGCTTCCCTCCTTGCCACCACGGGCCATGAGTCATTGTACGGTTCCGGCGACCATCGCCATAGCGATTTCACTACCTGTTATCAAGAGCGGGGCTTGCAGCATCGCCCGGATCCGGCCTGCGCCAGCTCCGCCAGCTCCGCCTCAAACCCGGCTACCAGCTCCCACGGATCGGCGACCACGCCGCTGTCCGTCGTCACGCCCACAGTGACCGATCCGGCGTAGCTCAGTACGCTCACGCCGATACCGATGCCGGCGATTTGCGGCACCCAGGCCAGCACCCGCTCCACTGCAACTCCTGCTAAATACAATGGCTCCTCCGGCCCCGGCACATTGGTCATCACCGCCGTCGCTCTCATGCCAAACAGCCACAATGCCCATTGTTCCAGCCAGGCGGGCAACCAGCCGACCCGATTAATCATGACCCGGTTCGCCATCGCCTCCGGCAGGATCTTGATCCGCTCCATCCGTGTCCGGATCGCTTTCAGTCGGGTCACGGGATCGGCAATTCCCAGCGGCAAGCATGGAAAGACCACCGCAAACTGGTTGCCCAGCCGGATTTCCTCCTCGTAGGGGCGCAGATTCACCGGCACCACCAACCGCACGGTCAGCGCCGGTTTAATGCCCCGCGCCTGCAAATAGCGCCTCAACGCTCCTGCAAGCGCCGCCAGCATCACATCGTTCACCCGTCCGCCCAGCCGTCGGCGGATCA
Organism: Competibacteraceae bacterium UBA2788; assembly: GCA_002352185.1. GTDB lineage: Bacteria > Pseudomonadota > Gammaproteobacteria > Competibacterales > Competibacteraceae > Contendibacter. The sequence goes on along the minus strand of DEHY01000149.1, from coordinate 27,362 downwards.
TGGCGATGTCCTGTAGCGGGATCGGCGCCGACCACGCGACCCGCTTATGTCCATTCAATCGCCCCCGCAGCGCGGTGCGCGTATCGGGCAGCATCCACTGTTGCTTCAGCAACGCCATTGCGAAAGCCGCCGCCCAGCGCAATTTTTCGATCAGCCCCTGCGCCGGCGCCGACGTCTTGGCGGTTTTCGCCGCCAGCCGGGCCTGCGCCCGCCGCTCGGCCCGCGCATCCATCGGCTGCGCGACCGGCGCACGGTCCGTCAGCGCCAGAAACACTCGCAGCAGCGCCACGCCGTCCGCGATGCAATGATGCACCCGGAACACCAGCGCACAGCCGGCGCCGTAATTCTCCACCAGAAAACAGCACCAGAGCGGGCGGGTAAAATCCAGCGGCTCGCCGGCCCAGCGCCCGATCTGTTCCTCCAGCACTCGTTGATCGGCAGGCTCCGGCAACCGCACCGGGCGCAGATGGGCCGTCCAGTCGAGCGGCGCGTCCTCCAGCCAGCGATAGCGACCTGCGCTCCATGCCACCCGTTGCCGGAATCGCGCTAGGGGAAGTAACCGCAGTCGCAGCGTTTCGCGCAACCGTTCCTCGCTCAGCGGCTGATCCAGCAGCAGCACAATCGTCACCACCATGGGCTGCTCCGGCGCGTCCATTCGCGCCCAGGTCATGTCATTATCGGTCAGCGGCTCCGCCATCGCCGCGTTGTCGGCTTTGTCCGCAATTTCAATCGGTTTCCGCTGTGATTGCATGGGGTTCTCTCTTGCATTGCCATGCGGTTTCAGACGTCGCATGTCGTGCGTTTGAGTTCGGTCACGCTCGTGCGAGCCAGGATGGTATCCTAATGTTTTCGTTTTCGGTCATTCCCGGCTTCCNNTGAGCAGCTGCTGTGCGGGATATTCATATATGTCATATAAGGTTTTAGCATTAAATCCAGGTGACCGGCAAAACAACGCTCCTACTGCCGGGTCATTCCAGCCCGCTACTTTTTGGAGAGCCTCGCAGCCGCCGTTCCTGTTGCAATTTCTGCCCTGCCTCCTCCTGCTGATCCTCCTCTCCGGCTGTAATCGGGAACCGCCCGCGATCACGATTGACGCTCCCGCCCCTGCCTTCACGCTGGACCGAATGGACGGCGCCAACATCCGCTTTCCCGAACAGTATCGCAGCAAAGTGGTCGTCCTCCGCTTCTGGGCTGACTGGTGCCCGTACTGCCACAGCGAGATGAAGGCGCTGGAGCCGATCTATCGTCAGTACCGCGACCGAGGTTTGGTTATCCTCGCCATCAACGTGGCGCAGCCGCTGGAAACGGTCAGGGCCTTCGTGCAGAAGCTCGACATTTCCTACGAGGTGCTGCTCGACCGGCAAGGCGCAGTCATGCGTCAATACCAAGTTATGGGTCTGCCGGTTACATTCATTGTGGATCGGCAGGGTGCAATCCGCACCCGCATCATCGGCCCATCCGCCCCGGAGGTCTTCGCGCAGGCGATAGCCGGCCTGCTATGACGCTTACCTGTGGATAAGAGCGATTTTCAATGACTGTTTATTTTATTGGCGCCGGTCCCGGCGATCCCGAACTGATCACCGTCAAGGGCCAGCGTCTGATCCGCGCCTGTCCGCTGGTGCTATACGCCGGCTCGCTGGTGCCTAAGGAAGTCATTCTGACCGCCAACCCAACGGCGGAGATCGTCAACACCGCCGATCTGAGCCTGGATGAGATCATGNNGCCATTGGCGAACAGATCCGCGAGCTGGAAAAACTGGGGATTTCCTACCAGGTGATTCCCGGAGTGACCGCCGCTTTCGCCGGAGCCGCGATGTTGCGCCGGGAACTGACCCTGCCGGGCGTTAGCCAGACCCTCATTCTCACTCGCCATGCCGGCAAAACGCCTATGCCGGAAGGTGAAAGTCTGCCGGAATTGGCCCGGCACCGGGCGACCATGGCGATTTACCTCAGTGTGGACAAGCTGCGGGAAATCGTGGCGGAACTGATTCCGCACTACGGCGCGGATTGTCCGGCAGCGGTGTTGCACCGGGTGTCGTGGCCGGATCAGGATGGAGTCGTGGGCACTCTGGCCGACATCGTCGCAAAAGTTGCAGCGAAGGGTTTTACCCGCACTGCGCTGATTCTGGTCGGGCGGATCATTCAGCCGGAAGGATTTCCGGCATCCTACCTTTACAGCGCCGAACACGCTGAATGGTATCGGCGCCAATCGGAATAGCCTTTGGAACGCATGGCAGTGTGCAGTCAAAGCGGCATTGCTGTTGCCTGGCGGAACCGCGCTTTGCCGCCATTCCCTTTTTTCTTCTCTTTCACCCATGCTTTTTATTTCAGGATCAACAGACGCGCTCTGCTTGAAGTTCTCAAATCCGGCTGGTGAAAACGACTCTGGGGAGTCTGTGTGCGCTTATGAAGAAATGGCTGTTTTCCCTATTGATAGCGCTGGGCGGTTGCGCAGTGGCGCCGCCATCCGGCGTGACTCCCATTACCGGTTTTGAACTGGATCGCTATCTCGGCCAGTGGTACGAGATAGCCCGGCTGGATCATTCCTTTGAGCGCGGCCTGAGTCAGGTCAGCGCTCACTATAGCCGGCGCGATGACGGCGGCGTGGCGGTATTGAACCGGGGCTACAACGACCGCGCCGGGGTCTGGAAAGAAGCTGAGGGTCGCGCCTATTTTACCGGCGAACCGACGGTTGGGTCGTTGAAAGTATCGTTCTTCGGCCCGTTCTACGGCGGCTATCACATCATCGCGCTGGATCGGGAAAATTATTCCTACGCGATGATCAGCGGTCCCAGCCGGGATTATCTGTGGATTCTGGCCCGAACCCGGCAATTGCCGGCGGCGGTGCTGGGAGATTTGCTGCGGCAGGCGCGAGCGCTGGGTTTCGCCGCCGACTCGCTGATTTGGGTGAAGCAGGATCGAGATGCGGCTTCACCGCCAGACCGGGCGCCTCGCCCGGCAGATATTCGGAACTGATAGCGGCCAGGAGACGTGCGTTTCACAGCAGCCATCATTTCAACGTGCCCAGGTATGCGATGACCTTGGCGCGATCCTGATCATTCGGCAGGCCGGTAATGGTCTTGGTGGTGCCGGGCAGAAACCGGCTGGGAGCCGTGAGATACTCGTCCAAATCCCGTTCGGTCCACACGCCGCCTGCTGTGGCCAGCGCGAGCGAATAGCCATAGCCTTTGGCGCTTCCTTTAGGCGATCCCACAATACCCCAGAGACTGGGCGCGACCCGCACGGGACCGCCTTTTTCCAGACTGTGGCACACAACGCACTTCCCGGCTGGACTGTTCCAGCCTATCGGCTGAGAAGCATACCGCTCGCCTTCAGTCGGTTGCGCCATTAGGGTAAACCGGTACCATAATCCCCCTAAAACCAGTACGGCGACAACGATCACGGTCATCGGACGCATTCTTTTCTTTTGCATGTCGCAATCCCCCAACGCTGTTGGATTCGCTTGGACAGAATTTGAACTATATTTCAAGTTAATTGTAGTTCCGGTTTCAGAGATCGCCGCAAGCTCCGGTCAGCCAGCGCCTGAGCGCGATTAACAAAGAGGCCGACATGATTAAAAGTCACCACAAAAATCACTAAAGGAGAGCGGATAATGACAGAACAACGTAAAGGGACGCTCGGCGCGGGTTGTTTAACCTGCTCGCTGCGCCAACGCAACGAGTGGAGCGTCTTGAACGAGGCGGAAACCCGATTGCTCGCGCGCAGCCGCAAGAGCCGGGAATATCGGGCGGGCGAAGCGGTGTTCACGATGGGCGAACCGAGTCACGGCCTCTACTGCGTGGTTTCGGGTACGGTCGCGATCCGCAACAGCGACGCCGCAGGGAACGTCATTCCGATCCGGCTCGCGTATCCCGGCGACACCTTGGGCTATCGGGGCCTGCTGCTGGACGCCAAACGCCGCTACAGCGCCGAAGCCCTCGGTCCCAGCCGCATCTGCTTTATTGACAAACCGGTGGTCAAGGCCCTGCTCGACCGGAACCCGGCGCTGGGACAGCAGTTCCTGCATCGCATCGCCAATGACCTGGACGACGCCCACGATCATTTGATGCGGAACGCGACCCTGTCCAACCGCAGCAAATTCGTTTATCTGCTGCTGGCGCTGATGAATCGTCATGGCTGCACCGCCACTGACGGCAGCCGGTTTATGGAGCTGCCGCTGTCACGGCGCGATCTCGCATCCATGATTGGCACGCGCCACGAAACCCTGTCCCGAATCATCGGTCGGCTGGAAGAAGACGGTCTGGCCCGCTTTTCCGGGCGCACCGTTCACCTGACCCAGCCCCATTCGCTGGTTCAGGAAATCCAGCGCCCGGCGCGGCTGGATTAAGGGCGTGATTACGCCGATGAAAAAACTCTCAAAAGTTGACGATCATCAAACCGGATCGCCCTCGCCCAACTAAATTCCATGGATACTCAGTCCTTCAAGGGGGCGCGTTTATGGAACGGGTCGAAGATCACGATATCAAGGCAGGCGCGGTTCAGGACCTCGACGGTTATCAGGGGGCGCTCGGCGGACTCACCCGCCGTGAATTCCTGAGCTACTGCACCGGCGTCGCCGCCACTTTGGGCCTGTCCTCGACGATGGGCCTGCGCATTGCGGCGGCCGCCACCGCGCCGGCGAGGCCGCCGGTGATCTGGCTGTCGGCTCAGGAATGCACCGGCTGCACCGAGTCGCTGCTGCGCGCCTACCACCCGACGCTGGAAACCCTGATTCTCGACATGATTTCCCTCGATTACCACGAGGCGTTGTGCGCGGGCGCCGGACATCAGGCCGAGGCGTACCGCGCCCAATCCATGAAGGCCAACTGGGGCAAATACATTCTGGTGGTAGACGGATCGATCCCCACCAAGGATGGCGGGATCTACTGCATGGTGGCCGGAAAGCCCATTCTGGAAACCGTTCGCGAGGCCGCCGAAGGAGCAGCGGCGATCATCGGCATCGGCTCCTGCGCGTCCTGGGGCGGCATTCCCTCCAGCGATCCCAATCCGACCAACGCCAAGCCGGTTCGTGCGGTGTTGCCGGGCAAGACGGTCGTCAACATTCCCGGCTGCCCGCCCAATCCCTACAACTTCCTGTCCACCGTTCTTTACCTGCTGACTTTCGGCAAACCACCGGAGCTGGACACGAAGAACCGGCCAAAATTCGCTTATGGCCGGCTCATCCACGAAAACTGCGAGCGCCGCCCCCACTTCGACGCGGGCCGCTTCGCCCTGGAGTTTGGCGATTTCGGCCATCGCCAGGGCTTCTGTCTCTACAAAATCGGCTGCAAGGGGCCGGAAACCCGCGCCAACTGTCCCGCTATCGGTTTCGGTGATGTCGGCGAGGGCAACTGGCCGGTGGGCATTGGTCATCCCTGCTTCGGCTGCACCGAAGAGGGCGTCGGCTTTACCAAACCGCTCCATGCTCTGGCCAAGGTTAAGACCTATGCGCCGCCGTCCGCCTTCCCGGCGGTGGACGCCACCAAAGGCCAGGGCGTCAGCCCGGCGGCGGTGGCGATTATCGCCGGCGCTGCCGGATTGGCGGTAGGCGCGGGCGCGATGGCCTTGCGTGGCATGGACGACAACGCCGCTTCAGCCGTTGATTCGAGCCACGACAGCAAGCAGTAAGAGGTGAGCGCCATGAACGCCATCAACAGCGACATTAATCTGAGCCGCAGAAAATTCTTGCAGGGCGCTGCGGCGGGTGCAGTGACTGCCGTCGCCGCGCCGGTCGCGGAAGCAACGCCCTTTGGCCCACGCGAACCCAGACAGTTGCCGCCCAAAGCGGTCGGGATGCTGTACGACTCAACGCTGTGCGTCGGTTGCAAGGCCTGCGTCAGCGCCTGCAAGCAGGCCAACGGGATGCCGGTCGAACAGCCGGCGCATCTGGCTGCTTGGGGCGAAGGCGCCTGGGACATGGCGGAGGACATTTCCGGTCAGACCTTGAATGTGATCCGGGTCTACCAGGACGGCAACATGGAGCAAAAGGATCGCGAACAGGATGGTTATGCTTTCGTCAAGCGGCATTGCCTGCACTGCGTCGATCCCTCCTGCATCTCGGTCTGCCCGGTCAGCGCGATGCAAAAAGACCCGGAAACCGGCATCGTCAGTCATAACCCGGATGCCTGCATCGGCTGCCGCTACTGCGTTTACGGCTGCCCGTTCAACGTGCCGCAATACCAGTTCGACGATACCTTTGGCCGGATTGCCAAATGCCAGTTTTGTAACCACCTGCAAAAGCAGGGCAAGCTGCCGGCCTGTTGCGACGTGTGCCCGACCGGAGCTTCGCTGTTCGGGCTGGTGACGGACCTGCAAGCCGAAGCGGAACGGCGGCTGGCGGCCAAGCCGGGGGAGATGTACGCCTTTGCGCGGGGCAAGCTGGGCGGCGACCGACCCGGCCATGAAGCGCCGCTGGGCGAATATCAGCCGCACCTCTACGGTGAAAAGGAATCCGGCGGCACCCAGGTGCGCTATCTGACCGGCGTGCCGCACGAGAAACTGGGTCTGCCCAAACTGCCCGACTATTCCTACGCCGCCGTGTCGGAGGGGATGCAGCACACCTTATATAAAGGAATGATCGCGCCACTGGCGCTGCTGGGTGGACTGGTGTTTCTGGCCCGGCGCGGCGTCAAGTCCCACGACGACGAGGATTCATCATCATGACCGCACTTGCGCATCGGCCGCTCGGCGGTCGCATCCTGACCAAACCGGTTTTCATTCTCGGAATTTTCGTGCTGATCGGGGCGTATTTTATTGCGCGCCGCTTCCTGTTCGGCCTCGGCGATGTCAGCCACATGAGCAACGGCTATCCGCTGGGAGTCTGGGTGGCGGTGGATGTCGTGGTCGGCACCGCGTTCGGCTGCGGCGGCTACGCCATGGCGCTGCTGGTCTACATTTTCAACCGCAATACCTATCACCCGCTGATGCGGCCGGCCCTGCTCGGTGGGGTGTTCGGCTACACCCTGGCGGGTCTGGCGGTGATGATTGACCTGGGACGCTACTGGAACGCCTTCAACCTGCTGATGCCGTGGTACGCCCAGTTGAATTCGGTGATTTTTGAGGTGGCGCTGTGCGTTATGGCCTACACCACCGTGCTGTGGATCGAATTCTGGCCGGTATTTCTGGAGCGGATGCCGCCCGCCTTCAAGCAGCGGTTCAACCTGGAAAAATTGCAGGCTTTCCTGAAGCGCTACATGTTCGTCTTCATCGGTCTCGGCGTACTGCTGCCCACCATGCACCAATCTTCGCTGGGGTCGGTGCTGCTGGTGATGGGTTCCAAGCTGTCGCCGCTGTGGTACACCGCCTGGCTGCCGCTGCTGTACCTGATCTCGGCGCTGACCATGGGCTACAGCGTCGTGCTGCTGGAAGCCACCCTGGTCAGCCGGGCGTTTCGCCTGCCCTCCGAATCGGCCCTGCTGGCGCCGTTATCCCGAATCGTCGCCGGGTTGCTGGCGCTTTTCCTGGTGATTCGTTGCGGCGCGTTGCTGGCGGGCGGCCATATGGATCTGGCTTTTGCCGGAGATCGGTCCGGCAACCTGTTTCTGATTGAAACCGCGCTGTTCCTCGCGCCGCTGTTCATCCTCGCCTCGCCCACCCGCCGCGCCAGCCAGCGGCTGCGCTTTCTGGCGGCAATCTGCCTTCTGGCCGCTGGTTCGCTGTACCGGATTAATTCTTACCTGATGGCCGTCAACCCCGGTAATGGCTGGATCTACTTCCCCTCTGCGCCGGAGTTGATGATCACCATCGGCATAGTCTGTCTGGAAATCCTGCTGTATCTGCTCTTCATCAAAACTCTGCCGGTATTGCACGGCAGCGCCAATGAATCCCATGGGAGGCTGTCGTGACCCGAATCACTATTGACCCGATCACTCGCATCGAAGGCCATCTGCGGATTGATTGCGAAGTGGATAATGGCAAGGTGACCAAGGCATGGTCATCGGGGCAGATGTGGCGCGGCATCGAGACGATTCTCAAGGATCGCGATCCGCGCGACGCCTGGCTGTTCGCCCAGCGCATCTGCGGGGTCTGCACCACGGTTCACGCCATCGTCTCAGTGCGCACGGTCGAGAACGCTTTGGGGCTGGAGGTGCCGCTTAACGCTCAATACATCCGCAATATGATGATTACGGCGCACGGCATCCACGATCATATCGTGCATTTTTATCAGCTAACCGCGCTCGACTGGGTGGACATCGTCTCGGCGCTGTCGGCCAGTCCCGAAGCCGCCGCCAAGCTGGGGGCTACGCTGTCGCCGGACTATCGGCATAACGGCCTGCCGGAAATCCGCAAGATTCAGGAAAAACTCAAGGCGTTTGTCGGCACCGGGCAGTTGGGCGTATTCGCCAGCGGCTATTGGGGGCATCCGGCGATGAAGCTGCCGCCGGAAGTTAATCTGCTGGCCGCGACGCATTATTTACAGGCATTGGAATACCAGCGCACCGCCAACCGGATCGTCGCCATTCTCGGCGGCAAGACGCCGCATATCCAGAATCTCGCGGTCGGTGGCGTCGCCAATCCGATTAACCCGGACAGCCAGTCCACGCTGACCCTGGAGCGGCTTTACGCCATCAAGACCGAGATCGACAAGCTCGGCGAGTTCGTCAACGGCGCGCTGCTGCCCGATGTGGCGGCGGTCGGCGCGCTGTACGCGGACTGGACCGGGCACGGCGCAGGCATCACCGATTATCTGTCGGTGCCCGATCTGCCGCTGGATACCAAGGGAACCCAGTTTGCATTGCCCGGCGGTTATCTCGCCAAAGGCGATTTAGCCAGCTTCAAGCCGATCACCAGTTATCAGGACGCCTATTTCCGCGACGGGGTCAAGGAAAGCGTCAAACACGCCTGGTACACATATCAGGGTGGCGACGGCGCACGCCACCCCTACGACGGCCAGACCCACCCGCATCACACCAAGTTTCAGGACGACGGTAAGTATTCCTGGGTCAAAGCGCCGACCTTTTATAACCAGCGGGTGCAGGTCGGGCCGCTGGCCAATGTGCTGGCGATGGTCGCCGCCGGTCACGAACCGACTCAACGCCATTTGAAACGGGTGCTGGACATCGCCAGCGCCGTTGCCGGCTCCCCGATTCCGGTCGCGGCGCTGCATTCAACCATTGGCCGGATCGCGGCGCGGGCGGTGCGCTGTGCGGTGCTGCTGGAATCGTTGCAAAATCAATGGCAATTGCTGGTCAGTAACATCGCCAAGGGTGATTTCGACACCTTCAACCGCCCGGTCTTTCCCAAGGGCGAGAGTCGCGGCTTCGGCTATCACGAGGCGCCGCGTGGGGTNNGTGGTGCCGAGTACCTGGAACGCCGGGCCGCGTGACGACGCCGACAGCATGGGGCCGTATGAAGCCTCGCTGGTGGATAACCCGGTCGCCAATCCCGAATTGCCGCTGGAGGTGTTGCGCACCGTGCATTCCTTCGATCCCTGTCTGGCGTGCGCGGTTCATCTGGTGGATGCCGATCACCAGCCCATCGTTCGCGTCAAGGCGTTTTGATGCGGGTCCTGGTGCTGGGGCTTGGCAATATCCTGCTCCGCGACGAGGGCGTCGGCGTTCGGGTGATTGAAGCGCTGGCCGAGCGTTATGTCATGCCGGCAGAGGTCGAGATCGTGGATGGTGGGACTTCGGGCATGGATCTGCTGGATACCATCGCCGGCTGCGATCATCTGCTGATTTGCGATGCGGTGCGGGCTGACGCGCCACCGGCGTCAGTCATCAAGCTCACCAATGCGCAAGTGCCCGCCCTGTTTCGCAACCGTTTCTCGCCGCATCAGCTCGGCGTGGCCGATGTGCTGGCGACGCTTATGCTTACCGGCGAAACGCCGACATCGCTTACCCTGATCGGCGTGACGCCTATCGATCTGGAGTTGGGTCTTGATCTATCCCCCGCAGTAGCGGTTGCCGCCGAGCGGGCGGTGGCATGGCTGGCGGCGGAACTGCGTGCGCTGGGATGCGTCCTTGAGTCGCGTTCTCCCGCCCTGGCCGCAACGGTTTAGATCATGTGCATTGCGATTCCGGCCCAGGTGATCGAAGTGCGCGAGACCAGCGCGGTGGTGGAACGCTACGGTGAGCGCCTGGAGGTAAGCCTGCTGCTGCTGGAAGAGCCGGCGGCGCTGGGCGATTACCTGATCATTCAGGCGCAGACCTACGCGGTGCGGAAAATTGACCCCGCAGAAGCGCTCGAAACCTATCGTCTGTTCGATGCCATCATCGGCGNNCTGGTGGATCAATTTCGCCGGATTGGCGCGATGCAGATGCGGGACTTGCCTATCTACAACGCCTGTCTGGAAGTTGAAGCGGTTGGATTTCAGGCTCTTGGCGACCGCTGGATCGGCGTATTAATCACGCCGTGGTTTATGAACGCAATCCTCCTGCCCCCCGCCAGGACCACGCTGGACGCCAGGGGCATCGGCCAAAAGAGCCAGGAGGCGCTGCCTGCGGCGACCTGCGCCTTTATCGGCAGCGGGGACGAAACGGTCGGCGGCTATAAAAGCCTGTCGCTGCACTCGCCGATGGACGCTTTCACCTCCCAGGACAGCGCTCGCCACGAAGCGCAAGCGCGCTTGAGCGCATTATTGACCCCGCCTGCCGCAATGCCGGAACCGGCGCTGACGACGCAATCCCCTCAGCCAGCCTCGGCAAAGCTCAGCCGTCGCGCCTTCTTGCGCGGTCGCAGGAACGCTTGATTGCAGCAGGCATGAACCGCGCAATCAACGGCGGTGAAGGCGGCTTGCAAATTCGGGTTGCGGTCGAGAATGGCGTGATCGTCAATGCTGCGCTGACTTCGACCCGCCCGGTTAACGCCTGCTCCATCCTCGTCGGGCGCCGTATCAACGACGCCATGATCCTGTTGCCACGGCTGTTCAGCCTGTGCAGCGTCGCTCAGGCGGTCGCTGGACTCATCGCCGCCGAAGCTGCACTGGGTTTCACTCCGGCACCCGCTCAAGTCGCCGCCCGCCGCCTGCTGGTTGCCGCTGAAGCCCTTGAGCAGACGGTGTGGCGCATCCTGCTGGATTGGCCGCGCTGCGTCGGCGCCATTCCCGCCCTTGACGCCTTGAAACGGGTGCGGCCAATGCTGACGTCGCTGCGACCGCTGCTGTTTCCCAGTCCGGGGTGGAATCGCATCGGTGGCGCAGAGCTGGCGCCCAACCACGCTGAACTCGCTGCGGCGCTGGACGGCATCGAATGCGTCGTCAACGAGGCCGTGCTTGGCGACGGACGGTTGGAGGATCGCCGCAGTTTCGAGCGCTGGCTGCGTACCGCCATGACGCCCGCTGCTGTGACCCTGCGCTGTGTGAATGACGGCCATCTGGCTCATTTTGGCCGCTGTGCGGTCATGCCGCTGTCCGAATTTGATCCGAACGCCATCGGCGAAACCGGCGCTTTAGCTCGACTGTGGCTGCATCCGCTGATGACTGCGCTGCGGGCCGATTACGGCAACGGACTGCTTACGCGCTTGACGGCGCGGGTCATTGAAAGCGGCGTTCTGGTTGCAGAATTGCGCAGTCAGGCGCTTGCGCTTAGCGCTGATCCCGGAATGGCGCGTGCGGAGACGGTCAGCGGCGCCGGTTTGGGCGTGGTGGAATGTGCGCGGGGTCGTCTGATTCATCGGTTGGTGGTCGCGGAGGGCTGGGTGCGCGACTACAACATCTCAGCGCCGACCGAGTGGAATTTCCATCCGCAAGGTTCTTTGGTGTGCGGCTTGACCGGCGCATCAGTAACGCCGAACACCACGATCCGCCAAGCCATTGAACTCCTCATCACCGCGCTTGATCCCTGCGTTGGCTTTGAACTCGTCATTGAGGCGCGTTAACGCCGCATCAGACCCACAAAATATCCCATCCCCCGCTCTTATTCCTGTGCCCCCCGGTGATGGGGTAAACCCTGATTGCATCAAGGCGCACCTTAATAAAAAACGCAAAAAATTTTGCAATGCAGCATTTTTTGTGTATACTGACATCAACTGGTTATACAAGGGCGGAAGCGCTGAAAAACAGAGAGTTGCAAGGAGAAGTCATTGCTTCCGTGAGCAGGGATGGAAAGGATCGTCAACGGGCGACCCAAATCGCAAGTCGCGCCGTAAGCGGCGCAGCAAAGGCTGGATCGACCTTCGTGTAGTGCTTCGGTCCCGGATGGCGCGTACTTCTCGTCGAGACGCAAGGCCGTCTGAAACTGGACTGCTGACTTTTAACCTATGGAGGACGCACGCGCTTTTCGCCCGACAGGCGGAGGATATGCGCTGCGTAGACTGCTAATGAAAGAACTGCTCAAGATAGCTGCATGTGCGCTGCTGGTTGTGGCGTTATCGCCGGTGATCGGTTTCTGGGTTGTGGCGCTGGTGGGCGTAGCGACGTTTCTGTTGCCGGTGGGCATCGCGTTCTCAACGACGTTTCCAAAAACATGGAAGCATATCGAGGATAGCCTGTTCACAACAACATCATCCCTGTCGGTGTCCTAGTGCTTGCCTTAACCGCTGGTTTTCCAATAAAAAAGCCCGGATATCCGGGCTTTTTTATTGCGTGGCCGACCCGTCGGCGTCAGCCGTCACGGCTGATGGCGAACGGCGCAAATGCCTGATTCACCGGCATCACTTCAACGCTGTTGATGTTGACATGCGCCGGACAGGTCGCCGCCCAATACACAATGTCGGCGATATCCTCTGGCCGCAATGGCTGGGTTCCCTGATAGATTCGGCCGGCTTTGTCGCTGTCGCCCTTGAACCGCACCAGTGAAAATTCGCTTTCCGCCAGACCCGGCTCGATGTTGGTGACTCGCACCCGCGTTCCCAGCAGATCGGCGCGCAGATTGAGCGAAAATTGCTTCACGAAGGCTTTGGTCGCGCCGTAGACGTTGCCGCCGGGATAGGGATAGTTGCCGGCTACCGATCCGATGTTGACGACATGCCCACGATTACGGGCGACCATACCGGGCAGGATCGCCCGGGTGCAGTACAGCAGGCCCTTGATATTGGTGTCAATCATCCGTTGCCAGTCGTCCATGTCGCAACGATGGGCCGGCTCCAGACCGAGCGCCAGCCCGGCGTTGTTGACCAGCAAATCCACTTCGGCAAATTCAACCGGCAGGGCGGCCAGGGCGGCGTTGACCGCAGCCTCGTCGCGCACGTCGAGCGGGAAGGCATGAACCGGCACAGTCGCCGCCAGTTCGGCGCGCAGGGCATCCAACCGATCCTGACGCCGACCGCAGAGGATGAGAGTCCAGCCGTGGGCGGCGAACCGGCGGGCGCTGGCTGCGCCAAACCCGGAGGTAGCGCCGGTGATGAAGGCAATCTGGGGCATGGCGATTCTCTTAGGTTGATGCGGAGAGGGGCCGAAAGGGAGGGCGCTTAGCCGGCGGCGTCCGCCAGCACGGTGCAGATCACCCGGCGATCCCGGCGCGGGCCGTCGAACTCGCAGAAAAAGATATTCTGCCAGCGGGACAAGCCCAGTTCTCCATCCACAATGGGAATCGTCTCCGAGGGTCCCACCAGGCCGGCCTTGAGGTGGGCGTCGCCGTTGCCATCCTGCTGGTCATGCAGCCAGACTCCACGCGGAATCAGCTTGCGCAACAGCTCGATGACATCGGTTTGCACGCTTTCATCCCAGTTTTCCTGAATCATGATGGCCGCCGTCGCGCCTTGAGCGTAGATCGCCGCCAGCCCTTGCCGCACCGCGCTGACCTTGACCACGGCAGCCACGTGCGCGGTGATGTCTATCAATTCTTCGCGGCGCTGGCTGGACAGATGAAGAATCTCTCGCATCAGTTTCCCTCCTTACCAGCGGTTTCAATCGCGCCTTTCAGCATCACGCCGTCCACCCCGACGATGCGCAACCGGGTTCCCGCCGGACAATCCTGCGCTACCAGCACCTTCCAGGTGCTGTCATCAACCCGGATTTTGCCGTGACCATTGACCGCCGGCGCGTCCAGCGTGAACACCCGCCCGACGTACTGGTGGCCGCGCCGGTTGAGCAGCGGATCGGCGGTCTGGGTCGGATGCCGCCGCAGCCGCAACCGCCAGGCGACGATGGAACCCACCGACAGCAGCGCGAACAGCATGATCTGATAGGTCCAGCCCATGCCCGGCAACACGGTGAGCGCTAATCCCACCAGCAGCGCCGCCACCCCCATCCACAGGAAAAAGAAGCCGGGGGCGATGGCCTCAATAGCCATCAGCGCCACTCCCGCCAGCATCCAGTTCCAATAGATCGGCTCCAGCAGCCATGCGTTCACGAGCGGACACCCGCTTTGCTCATGGCTTCCTGCGCCAATTCGGCGACCCCGGCCAGGGTGCCGACCAGTCCCGAAGTATCCAGCGGCATCAGCAGCACTTTCTGGTTTGGCGCCGCCGCCAGCTTGGTAATAGCCTCGACGTATTTCAGCGCCACAAAATAGTTGACCGCCTGCACGCTGCCCTTGCCGATGGCCTCCGACAGCATCAGGGTGGCGCGGGCTTCGGCCTGAGCCAGCCGCTCACGGGCTTCGGCATCACGGGACGCCGATTCCTTGCGGCCTTCAGCGTCCAGAATCGCCGCCTGCTTCTTACCTTCAGCGGCCAGAATCGCCGCCTGCCGTTCGCCCTCGGCGGTCAGAATGGACGCCCGCTTGTCGCGCTCCGCCTTCATCTGCCGCGCCATGGAATCCACCAAATCCTTGGGCGGCGTGATGTCCTTAATCTCAATCCGGATCACTTTCACCCCCCACGGCGTCGTAGCCTCATCCACCACCACCAGCAGACGGGTGTTGATCTCGTCGCGCTTGGATAACAGCTCATCCAGATCCATCGATCCCATCACGGTGCGAAGATTGGTCATGGTCAGTTGGAGAATGGCGAATTCCAGTTGATTGACCTCATAGGCCGCCTTGGCCGCATCCAGCACCTGGTAGAACACCACGCCGTCCACCCGGACGATGGCGTTGTCCTTGGTGATGATTTCTTGCGAGGGTACGTCCAGCACTGTTTCCATCATGTTGATCTTGCGACCGATGCGGTCAATCACCGGGATGATGAAGTTCAGGCCCGGGGTCAGGGTCTGGGTGTAGCGGCCAAAGCGCTCGACCGTGTATTCCATGCCCTGCGACACCGATTTGACGCCCAGAAAAATCAGGATCACGGCGAAGATCGCCAGAGCGACGACGAAAGCAGGAAAGCCTCCCAACATGACTCGACTCCTTTGTAGGGTTATCCATCTGTAGGGTTATCCATCCAGGACGACGCCCGACCGGGCGTCCAGAATGACGTGCAACGGCTGATCGGTCTCGGTCCAGGCCACCACCTGCCAGCGCGGCGCGCCATCTTCATCGGGATAGAGCGAAGCAGATTCTAGCGCATGGCACCCAGCCCCTGCGTGTTGATCCAGGACGGCCAAGGCTGTCGGCAACACACGATCCAGATCGTGCAGCCAGGGGCCGAGTCGCAATGGCGCGAGCGGCGAGTCCGCAGTCAGTTCAGTCCACTCGGCTTCATCGCCCGCCTGCTCGAAATGCCGCTCCATGGCAGTCACCGCCAGCGTAGCGGCTTTCGGGTCAAGCAGAATATCAAAGCCATTCACTCGGCGAATTCGGCGCTGATTCTGGTCAGCATAACCAAGAAAGGTATAGCGGAACTCCAGCATCAGCACCGTTCCGGCGGCATCCTGGCCCAGTTCGACCACCACCGCTTCCAGTGCGGCCTGGGGATCGGTGCGCTGGGCCAGCGGTCGGACGTGTGCATATCCAGCGCGTACTGTACTGATGGGGGTTTGCGCCGATAACGACTGGCGGGCAACCAGAATGCCGGGAGCGGCGCCGACGAAGGTTTCAACATTGAGGTCATGCCCGGCCAGCAGACGGCGGGCGTAGCGGTCGGCAGCGCGCAAGTGCAGGCTGGACAGCGGCCATGCCTGACGCCAGACGCCTGCTATCGCGCCCCACAGACTCAGCCGGGCCGTATCCGCGCCGGGTTGCGGCAGTAACCAGCCCTGCGCGATCAGAGCCTGAATTTCCCGGGCATAACTGTCGATCAGCAATCCGGCGGGATCGCGAACGGCCCGCTCGATCTTGGCCAGGCTGACAGGCCGCGCCAAGGCCGCGATCAGATTGCGATGCAGGACATACAGCGCACGCGGTTCCCAGACATCCTTAAGCTGCAAGCGGGCCAGATAGTCCGGGGCCGGCAGGCTGTAGGGCATGTTCAGATTGTTGGTGGACAGCACCCGACCATCGCTGAATTCGGTGGCGAATTCGACGAAATTTCGCACCCCGCTGGCGCTGGCGGCGTATTCGATATGAGCCGCAATAGCGCCAATGCCCTGCTCCGGCTGACCCAGCAGCCGCAGCCATAGCGCCGCGTTCTGAATCAGGCCGTCGCAACGAAAATCACCGTAATGGATAAAGCCATCGGGGATCAGCGCTTCAGCGGTGTTGGCGAGTTCAGTCCAGGCCGCATCGGGCAGATCGGTTTCCTGAATCGGGCGGAAGTGCGGTCGCAAGGGCTGACGGATTCGCAGCAGAACCAGTGGAACGCCAATCAGCAATTGCAACAGCAAAACGGGCGGAGCAACCAGCCATTTTAGGAGGCGAACCAGTAAAACCAGCAGGTAGGACGGTAACAGCACGATCATGCGCAGCAGGGACAATAAGGAGTGGCGCACGGGTAGTGTTCCCAGGATCAGTCGTCCAGCCGACCGAGGATGAAGAACTGACCCTGACTCCATACTCCGTAGTCGCGGCCCTGAGCGGACGGGCGTTCCTCACCGAGTTCAGCCAGCTCCAGGAACACCGCCCGGGTCAGCAGGGCGCGCAGCCGACCGCGCACCTGAATATAGGGAGCCGGTTCGCCGCCGGGGGTCCGGTATTCCACCATCAGCGGATGCTCGGATCCGGCAGCGATCATGTCCCCGACATTGGTGGTGAAAGTCAGAATCTGTTCGCGCCCGATACCGGTCACGTCGAGCCGCACTGCCAGAAAGGGCGCGTCATCCACCCGAATGCGCCATTTTTCCACTGGGGTGATCAGGTAATGATGACCGTCTTCATCACAGCGCAGGATGGAAGCAAACAGCCGCACCAGCGCCTCGCGCTGGATGAGCGCGCCCTCATGACGCCACGCGCCGTCGCGGGTGATACGCAGATCCATGTCGCCGCTGAGCGGCGGATTCCAGCGCTCGACGGGGGGCAACGCCCGTGCGGTGGGTAATGCGACCGCCAGGGCGGCAAGGTCAGGTCGGGAATGAGGCATGGTTTGGAATCGGGTAGCCGAATGCATTCATATTATATGAACGCGACACGACTGCGATAAGTAACCTGCCTTGGTATGCAAATGCCGGGAGGGCTATTGGGCCGGTGGGAAAAGGCGCCGCCCGGTTGTGTTGGCGCGGGCGGCGTTTCGCGTCAACCTTCGGTCGTGGTGCGCCGTAAATCCTGATAGATTCGCATGACTCGATCCGGGAACGATGAGCGCGATCCCAGGCTGCCGTTATAGCTGAGAAGCGCCCGCCGCAGGTTGCCGGAATGGGCGTTCAGGTATTTCACCAGAATCCGGGATCCGGTGTGGATGTTCTTGGCCGGATCGAACAGCGCGTAAGAACCGCCGATGTCCTGCATTTTTTGGCGGTGGGCGCCGGGCATCACCTGCATCAAACCCCGAGCGCCTTCGCGGCTGACAGCGCGCTCCTTAAAGGTGGATTCGACGGCGATGATGGCGAGGATCAGCTCCGGGTCCACCTGGTGGGCTTTGCCGTTGCGGATGGCTTCAGCGACAATCTGCCGCGCCTTGCCGTCAGGCACCTGATACTTGCGTTGGATGTGCCCGGAAAGCTGGGCGATTTTCCGCTGGTCGGTGTCGGTGGACTGCACCGGGGCGGAATGAGTGGTGGTGGAGTCCGATGTTGTGTCCAGGGCGGCCTGAACCGCTTCCTCGTCGCCGACGGCACTCGGTGATTGGGCCAGCGACGACACCGGCATCAGCATGACCACACACAACAGACTCGATTTCAGTGTCAGAGCAAGCCTTCCCTTGACGCATTCGTTGAATTCCATGAGACCTCCATCTTTGATCAGCACGAACTGATAGCGCTCTCGATGAACTCCATCCCTGAACGGTAAAAGGACCTTTTCTGGTCCGGATCGGATGATTCCAATCCCCGGCGAGTTCGACCTAAGCAACTCCGGATACAGGCCTGCCAGCCTGGCTACCGGTGCCGCCTGACGTTCCCAGGGCAGTGTTTGCAACGTGACTGGCCTATGGCAGGAACATACTGCAATACAGCATTACGACACTATGAAAGCACGGAAGAAATTTGTTTTGCAAGTCCCTATTTGTGAAATAAATATTTTTTCACTGTTGAAAAAATAGTTTTTAATCAGTGATCATTTATAAATTTTATTTTTATAAACATAAAGTTAAATTAAAATTTGTTTTTTGGATAAAAAATAAAAATGTTGTTTATTAACAATAAGTTAAAAAAATTTTCACTATAAGGCAAATCAGGGCGATTTTCGATGAATAAAGAACCTGCAAGAGAGTACGGGGAATTTTTGCGCGCCAAGATAGCGGGTTTTTAATAAATATTATTTTTTTCAATAAGTTAGTTTGGTATTTTTCTTGCTTGCTCCACCTGATTCCTTTACTGGATAACTTATTGAAAAATAAATATTTTTAATAAAATACCCGCAAGCCGAATCCGAAGTCGGCAACGATCAGATGCGCGAGCGGAGCAATGGGGTAGCGCTGTGGTTAAACTTCCGGCAGCCGGGATGGACAACCCCATCGGTTATAGCGCCAGGATTTCCGGCATGAGGCAGGACTTGGTATTGTGAACAGCCGACCACTACGAGGAATAAAACGATGGGCAACCGACTTTCCAAAATTTACACTCGCACCGGCGATGCAGGTACGACTGGGCTGGGCAACGGCGAGCGGGTGACCAAGGACTGTCCGCGCATCGAGGCGATTGGCGCGGTGGATGAGTTGAACTGTACGATTGGCCGGGTGCTGGTGCATGACTTGCGCATCGAGATTCGCGACTGTCTGCAAGAAGTGCAGCACAAGCTGTTTGATCTGGGCGGAGAGCTGAGCATTCCTGGCTACCAGGCGATCAAGGAGGAGGATGTAACGCGGCTGGAAACCATGTTGAACGAGTTCAACACGCAATTACCGCCGCTCAAGGAATTTATTCTGCCGGGCGGCGGGCGGGCAGCCGCCGATTGCCACATGGCGCGGGCGACCTGCCGCCGCGCCGAGCGGCGGGTGGTGTCGCTGGCGCGGGAGGAAGAGGTCGGTGAATCGGTGCGGGTTTATCTGAACCGGTTGTCAGACCTGCTCTTTGTGCTGTGCCGGATTCTGGCCCGCGACGATGGGGGTATCGAGGTGCTATGGCGTAATCCAAACCGCACCGAACCGCCGGCGGGTTGAGCGGAGAGGCGGTATAAAAACCGACCGGCGGAAGAACCGCCCCTACTTCTCCAGCACATACCGTCCTGGCGCCGCTTCCAGCGGTGGATATTGGCTGTTTCCGAGCGGCGGCGGCGGCCCCACAGGGCCGCAGCGTTCGCTCAGCCAGTGGATCCAGTCCTCCCACCACGATCCCGGTGCTTTAGCGGTGGCTTCCTGCCACGCGGCGGCGTCCTGCGACCCGCTGGCGTCGCCCACCCAGTAGCGCCGTTTGGGGGGCGTTACCGGTGGATTGATGATGCCGAGGATGTGCCCGGAGGTCGCCAGCACGTAACGCGCCGGCCCACCGATCAGCCCGCACAACCGGAAGGTCTGTTTCCAGGGCGCAATGTGATCCTGCTCCGCCCCGACGGCGTATAACGGTTGCTGAATGGCGCCCAAATCAAGCCTGCGCCCGCCAATCTCCAGGCTGCCCTGCGCCAGCCGGTTGTTCAGATACAGTTCCCGCAGATAGAACTCGTGCATCGCTGCCGGCATCCGCGTAGTGTCGCAATTCCAGAACAACACATCGCTGGGCGGCAACTCTTCGCCATACAGGTAGCTGTGCATCACATAATGCCAAATCAGGTTGTTGGGTCGCAGCATGCGAAAGGCGTTCGCCATATCGGCTCCATCCAGATAACCTGCCTTGTTCATGCGCTTGCGCAGGAACTCGAAGCTGCTTTCGCTCAGGAACACGCCAATTTCACCGGGATCGCTGAAATCCACCAAGGTGGTAAAAGTGGTCCAGTGGGCAATTGGATTAGCGGCGCGGTCAGTGGGATCCGCGTTGAGCCAGGCCAGCAGCAGCGCCAGCGAGGTGCCGCCCAGGCAGTAGCCGGTCGCATGAACCTGAGGAACGCCACAGATGGCGCGTGCGGCTTCCAGTGCGGGTTGCACCCCCTTGAGCAGATAGTCATCCAGCGTCGTCGCCCGCGCTTCGGGACCCGGATTTTTCCAACTGGTTATGAACACGGTGAAGCCCTGATCGCGCAGAAAGCGCACCAGACTGTTATCCGGGCCGAGATCCATGATGTAGTACTTGTTGATCCAGGGCGCCACCAGCACCACCGGCATCGCACGAACCTGGTCGGTGGTGGGCGCGTACTGGAGGAGTTCCAGCATCTCGTTACGCAACACGACTTGACCGGGAGTGGCGGCCAGATCGCGCCCGACCTGAAACGCATCCGGTTCCACCATCTGCACATTGCCGGCGGCGAGGTCGCGCAACCAGTTTTGCAAACCCAGCAGGACGCTGAAACCATGGCTGGCGAGGCCGCGTCGCAACGCTTCGGGGTTGGTCCAGAAGAAATTGGTGGGCGCGATAGCGTCCAGCCATTGCCGGACCCAGAACGCCGCCCGCTGACGCTGAGTGGGATTGATATCTTCGGTGGCGTAAATGGTGTCTTCCAGATAACGGCTGTAGAGCAGGTACATTTCCTTCAGATAGGCGAACCCCGGCTGCTCGATCCAGACTGAATCCTGAAAGCGCTGGTCATGGATGACTGCGGGCACAGCAGGTTCGCTGGGAATACCAAGGCTGGTCCGGGCGAAGCGCTCATGCACCCGATGCGCATCCAGAGCCAGATTCTCCATAATGGCGGCCAATCGCTCCGGCTGGCGCAACCAGGACTGTTGCACCGCCAAGCTCGATCCGACGATATCGAACGGATCGAGCAGCGATCCGGATGATGGGGAAGCGGGGTTGCTGATGGTTTGCGTGTTCATGTTCATCCTCCTGTGCCGCACGAACCGCATGGCCGTGAGCAGTCGGTATGTTTCACAGAGTACACACATGAATTATATGCTGATTAACCACCTTTAACTTTGCGTAATGCGCCAGCAACGGTGAATTTTTGGATCGCGGGCGAAGTCAGGCGGCAGGGTGCGCCGGCTCCAGTCTTCAAGGTGGAAATCGGCCAGCGCTTCAGCCTCCAGCCGGAATTTGCGGTGGTTGGTGGAAAAGATCAGCACGCCGCCGGGCGCCAGCAGTCGCAAGGTCTGCCGCAGCAGTTCAACATGATCGCGCTGGATCTCGAAGCTCTCGGTCAATTGCCGGGAATTGGAGAAGGTGGGCGGATCGAGAAAGATCAGGTCGTAGTGATCCAGCGTCCGCGTCAGCCATTGCCGACAATCCGCCCGGATCAACTGGTGCCGGGAACCGTGAATCCGGTTCAGTTCCAGATTGCGCTGCGCCCAATCCAGATAGGTTGCTGATAAATCAACCGTAGTCGTGCTGATTGCGCCGCCCAGCGCCGCGTGAACCGTAGCGGCGCCGGTGTAGCCGAACAGATTGAGGAAGCGTCGCCCGGACGCCTGTTCCCGCAGCAGTTGCCGGGTGGGCCGATGGTCGAGAAACAAGCCGGTATCCAGGTAGTCGGTGAAATTGACCCACAGCCGCGCCGGCCCTTCGTGAACTTCATGGAAGCGACCCTGATCGGCCTGTTTCTGGTACTGGCTGGCGCCTTTCTGCCGCTGTCGAATCTTGAGAAAAACCTGGTCCGGCGGCACTTCCAGCACCGCAGGCAACACCGCCATGACCTGTTCCAGCCGCTCGTGAGCGCGGGCGGAATCGACGCTGGCGGGTGGCGCGTATTCCTGCACATGCAGCCATTGTTCGTAACGATCAATCGCCACCGCATATTCGGGCAAGTCGGCGTCGTACAGCCGATAGCAACTCACCCCTTCCCGTTCGGCCCAGCGCCCGAGATGACGCAGATTTTTACGTAGCCGATTGACGAAGCCCTCGGCTCCAGCGGCGACGGCCTGCTCCAGCGCAGTAGCGCGGGTAAAGCGGTCCGCAGCGTTACGATCCACAAAGAACTGTGGCTCAACCTGAAATTGCAGCAGTCGGCATTCGAGCGGGCCGTTGTAAAAAACATTCGTTTTGTGCGCACGCAGCCCCATGCGCTTACCGAGTTCGGGCGCGCCGGTGAACAGCGCCGCTCGCCAACCGCCGAAGTGGCTTTTCAGCCGGTCGCCCAATTGGACATATAAGGCGCTTAAATCATCGGCATCGCCAAGCCGTTCGCCATAGGGCGGATTGGCGATGACCAGCCCCGGCGATCCCAACGGCGGTTTGACGGCAGCCCACTCCCGCCGCTCGACCCGCACTCGATCCGCTACGCCGGCGCGTCCGGCATTGATCAGCGTCGCCCGCACCGCTTTTGGATCGTGGTCACTGGCCAGCAGCAGCGGAATCTGGGTCTGGCCCACGGCGCAGCGTTCATCCGCCTCGGTCAGCAGCCGGTTCCACAGCGCGGGAATATGTCCCAGCCAGCCGCTGAATCCCCAATGACTCCGCAACAGGCCCGGTGCGTGGTCGCCCGCCATCCAGGCGGCTTCAATTACCAGGGTGCCGGAACCGCACAATGGATCGATCAAGGGTCCACCCGCAGCGGCAATCGTCGGCCAACCCGCCTTTAACAGCAGCGCGGCGGCCAATGTTTCCTTCAGCGGTGCGGTTACGGTCGCCTCGCGGTAGCCACGCCGATGCAGACTGTCGCCGGATAGGTCAAGGCTGATCGTGGCCTGACCGTTGCGCCAGCGGGCGTGAATCCGCACATCCGGCTGGCGCGGATCGACTCCCGGACGCTGGCCGCAGCGCGCCCGAAACCGATCCACGATGGCATCCTTGACCCGCTGCGCGCCGTAGTGGCTATGGTCAATGCCGGGGCCGCTGCCGCTGAATTCAATACTCAAGGTGCCGTCCGGCGCCAGATGATCTTCCCAGGGCAGATCGTGAATGCCGGCGTAGAGCGTCTCGGCGTCGGCAGCGGGAAATTCGGCCAGCGGCAGCAGCACCCGGCTGGCGGTGCGCGACCACAGGCAGGCGCGGTAGGCCAGTTCCAGCGGGCCTTGAAACGTGATCCCGCCGCGAACGGTCTGGACCGCCGCCGCGCCCAGCTCAGCCAGCTCCGCCGCCAGCAACGGCTCGACGCCCATCGGCGCAGTGGCAAAAAAAATCTGTTCAGTCATTCGGTTAATCCTCGATAGCTACCTGAACCAGCGTCGGTTTCAGCAAGCGCTGAACTTCGGTCGGCGCCAAACCGACCAGAAAACCGCGCTTGCCGCCGTTGAGATAAATCCGGGGCAAGCCAAGGATGCTGGCTTCCATATACACCGGCATGGGTTTGCGGACGCCAAAAGGCGAGGTGCCGCCGACCCGATAGCCGCTGTGCTTGTCGGCAACGGCGGGGTCGCAGGGGGTGATGGTCTTGACCTCCAGCTGGCGCGCCAATTCCTTGGTGGACACCTTGCGGTCGCCGTGCATCAGCATAATCAGCGGTCGCCGCCGCTCATCCTCCATGATCAGAGTCTTGATCACGCAATGCTCGTCCACGCTCAGACAGTGCGCGCTATGCGCCGTGCCGCCGCGTTCCTCGTAGGGGTAGAGGTGGCTGGTAAAGGGGATGTTGTATTCTCGCAACAGCCGAATGGCTGGAGTAATTGGAAATTTTTCCTTGTTCATAAATACCTTGCAAAGTACTCGTGGTTAATTTGCCATTTTAATAATGAGTTGTAATAAAGATAAATTTTTGTTTAATTTTGATAATTAATAACTGTGACCGCGAGATGATTTCACATAAGTCGCTTTTTAATAAAAAATTTTTTCTATAGGTATTTTCCTTTTTCCGACTTTCATTTGTGCCTATATTTTGTTCTATTAAAAGTTTTTGAAAAGTTGGATAAAAAAATGCAATAACCTTATTGTTGCTTAATGACAAAAGCGTATTGGCACAACTGATTCTTGCTTTGAGAAAGCTAATTTGGTTAGAGTGAAGAAAAATTCAATTGCCGGGAGGGTGTCAAAGCAATGCGAGCAAATGTAACGCTCCAACCGAGCAGCGGGATGGGGGAAAATCAGCCGGAAGCCAGTCGGCGTGAGTTCCTGAAATGGATGGCGGGTGGTATCGGTGCCTTGGCGCTGGCCCCCGATCTGCTCAAAGCGGCAGTTTTACGCGAACGTTATCTCTTGTTCCACAATCCCAACACCGGCGAGACCGTGCGCCGGGTCTACTGGACGCCCCGTGACGGCTACGTGCGCGAGGCTATCGGTGAAATCAGTTGGGCGCTGCGCGATTATCATAATAATCAGGTCAAGCAGTTTGACTCCAACGTGCTGGACCAGCTTTACGCCATGCAGTTGCAACTGGGCCTGGGTCGCCCGGTGCATGTCATCAGCGGCTACCGGTCGCCGTCCACTAACGGTGTGTTGTGCGAGCGCAGCCGGGGCGTAGCGCGCAACAGCTATCATATCCAGGCCATGGCGCTCGACATCCGCGTTCCCGGCAACCGGGTCTGGGATGTGTGCCAGGCGGCCCGTTCACTGGGCGCAGGCGGGGTTGGATATTATCCCGGCGCCAACTTCGTCCACATCGACAGCGGACCGGTGCGGTACTGGGGCTGAACGGCATTAAAAAGGGGCGGTGATTGCCGCCCCGAATCATTTATTAACTTGCGGTCACATCACGCCGAGCATTCGCGGCAGCCACAGCGACAGTGGCGGCCAGTAGGTCACGATCACCAAAAACACCAGCATGGTGAGCAGCCACGGCCAGACCGCGATGGTAAGTTCGGTGATGCCCATGTGGGTGATGCCGCTCGCCACATAGAGGTTGAGACCGACCGGCGGATGGCACATGCCGACTTCCATGTTGACGACCAGCATGATGCCGAAATGCACCGGATCGATGCCGAGCTTGATGGCGATGGGGAACAGGATCGGCGCCATGATCAGGGTGATCGACGACGGCTCCATCACGTTGCCGGCCAGCAGCAGCAAGATGTTGCAACCCAGCAGGAACATCCACACGCTCAGGTTCTGATCGATCATCCACTGCGCCATCGCCTGCGGAATGTTCTCGGAAGTCATCAGAAATGAGAACAGCACCGCGTTGGTGATGATGTAGAGCAGCATCGCGCTCATGCTGGCGCTGTCGAGCAGCACCTTCGGCACTTGCCGGAGCGTCATGTCCTTGTAGACGAACACCGACACCACGAAAGCGTAGACCGCGCTCATCGCCGCCGCTTCGGTCGGGGTGAACATGCCGGAGTAGATGCCGCCGATGACGATGACGATCAGCAGCAGGCCCCACATGCTGTCCTTGAAGGTACGCAGCAAGGTCAGGAAACTCGCCCGGGGCATGCGCGGATAATCATTCTTCCAGGCCCGATACCAGGCGGTCGCGCCAAGCATGGTGGCCAGCACAATGCCGGGGATGATGCCGGCGATGAACAACTGGCCGACCGAGGTGTTGGTGGCCACCGCGTACATCACCATCACAATGGACGGCGGGATCAGGATGCCCAGCGCGCCGGAGGTGGCGATGACGCCGGCGCCAAAGCGTTTTGGAAAGCCCTGCTTGACCATCGCCGGCAACAGGATCGAGCCGATAGCCACCACGGTGGCCGGACTGGATCCTGATACGGCGGCGAACAGGGCGCAGGCCATGACCCCGGCCAGGCCCAGACCGCCGTGCAAGTGGCCGACGCAGGCAGTGGCGAAGGCGATCATCCGCCGCGCCACCCCGCCATGGGTGAGAAAGTTGCCGGCCAAGATGAAGAACGGGATCGCCATGATCTCGAATTTCTCGATCCCGGTAAACAGCTTCAGGGCCACGCTCTCAATCGGCACCTGAGTCATGGTGAACAGAAAGGTGAGTACGGTCAGACCGAGCGCGATGGAGATCGGCATGCCGGTCAGCATCAGGGCGATGAGCAGGCCGAATATGAATAAGGTGGTCATGGCTTCCGGTCTCCCTTCTGCAACAGGTCGCTCGCTGGAGCGGTAATCGGTTCGTGCAGGACTTCAATGGCCTCGATGCCTTCCACCTTGGTGTGATCCGGGCGCGGGAGATCGCCGGTTTGAATGAACCGGTAGCAGGCTTGCAGGAAGCGGAAGCACATCAGATACGATCCAATCGGCATGCCCATATAGACCAGCCACATCGGCAGTTCCATGTCCGCCGAGACTTGCTCGGTGAAATAGAGTCCATGGACGAAAAGGGCGGCAAAGGTGCCCACGGTGCCGGTGAACAGCGCACCGGCCAGCAGCCCGAAGACGATGAATTTCTTGCGCCATTGGGCGGTCAGCGCGTTGACCAGCACATCAACGCCCACATGGATGCCGGTGCGGACGCCGTAGGCGGCGCCGATTTTCGCCATCCAGACGAACATGTAGATGCAAAGTTCCTGCGCCCAGCCCAGATGCAAGCCGACGAGAAAATCCTGCACGCCCGGTATCGGCAGGCCGGCAGCGTAGCGGTGGACTACGGCGACGAAGATGATCAACGTCGCTGCGGCCATGAGGAAGGTGATAACCCACTCTTCAAAGTGGTCGAGAAAGCGGAGGATCATGAGTTTGGCCTTGAGTCAGTGAAACGCCCGCTTCTGATGCGGCGGGCGTCTTCGAAGGAATCGGGCTACTTCGTTGCCACCTCTTTTTGAATGGTGGCGATGAGATCCTTGCCGACCCGGTCGCCCATTTGTTCGTAAACCGGTTGCATCAACTTGCACAGTGCTTCGCGTTCAGCCGCCGTCGGCTGAAAGAAATCGGTCTTGCCGGAAGCCTTCATCGCCTTCAGCGCATCCTCGTTATCCTTGTCGGCGACCTCGTTGGCATAGTCGGTCGCCTCTTTCATCGCCTTGTCCAATTCGGTTCGGGTGTTAACCGGCAGGCCCTCCCAGAATTTTTTGTTCACGATNNGAGAACGACATGACCTGCGGAATTGCACCCAGCGAGCGCATCTGCGCCTCCAGCACCTTCGAGGATTGAATCCGCATCTTCTGGCCCTTGAAATCCTCCTGCGTCTTCACCGGCTTGTTCGAGCTGAATATCTTGAAGCCGTTGTCCCAGTAGGCTAGGCCAATGATCCCCTTGGCATACAGTTTATCGAGCAGTTGCCTGCCGACCGGTCCCTGAGTCACCTTGTGCAGCGCCTTTCGGTTCGG
>DEHY01000123.1 GCA_002352185.1 Competibacteraceae bacterium UBA2788 | reverse complement strand
ATTTTGTGAACACGGCCTAATACGTTCACAGTACAACAGCTCGAATCGATCCTTATCGATGAGGTCTATCCCGTGTGCTGGAGCAATCTGGTCTCGGTAGCCGGAGAGTGGACCAGCTTCGATCCAGACTGGCTCGAATGCAAGATCATGGCCAGATTCCACTCCCGACGCCGGCTGCTGCACGCCGTCAACCTTGGCCGGATCACAGTGTCGTTGTCGCAGGGGTGGCAGGCAACCAAAAGTCTTGTGCTCCAGCTCCGGGGTCAGCATGCGAACAGCGCGGCCTAACCCCTCGGTCGAGGCGAGGCCCAACGGCAAGTCGCCTTGCCCGCCTCCCGGTTGTGCTTATCATCCGTCCGGCGGGCAAGGCGCCTAGCCGTCGGCCCCGCCTCACCTCGAACGTTATGCACACGGCCACAGCCTTCCTTGCGACCATTTTCGAAAGCTTCCGTCTATACAAGGGCATCGAGTACGATGCGCCTTTAAGCCATGACAGGGGCCTCTGATGAAACGATTTCACGTTCACGTCGCTGTTGACGATCTTGCAGCAAGCATCGTCTTCTACAACAAACTCTTCGGCCAGTCGCCCTCCAAGCAGCAGCCCGACTACGCGAAATGGATGCTTGAGGATCCGCGCCTGAACTTCGCCATTTCCGCTCGCGGACATGCAGCAGGCGTCAATCATTTCGGGATGCAAGCCGAGAGCGCCGAAGAATTGGCCGATCTCAAGGCACTGGCTGGCGATGCGTCGGGTGGCGCTACATTGGATCAGGGCGAGACTGCCTGCTGCTACGCAAAGAGTGAAAAGCACTGGACCATCGATCCACAAGGTATGGCATGGGAGCACTTTCTTACGATGTCAGATGCCTTGGCTTTCGGGAGCGATACGGCGACGCAGTCGGGTGCCTGTTGCATCCCGCTGCGCACGTCGGAAGAGGCTTCGACGTCCGCCGCCTGTTGTGTTCCCAACGATGCACAACAGGGCAAAGCTCAGTGCTGCGGCTGAAGACGTGACTTCGCTCTCCCACGACGACCTCGGCGCGGCCTTCGCAAAGTTGCAGCAGAGCCTGCGCAGTTATCTGCGCAGGCGGGTCTCCGACGCTACGCTGGCCGACGACCTGCTACAAGAGGTCTTCGTCAAGGCGCTGACCTCGAAGCGCGCCGGGCGCCGAATTGACAATCTGACCGGATGGCTCTTTGCAGCTGCACGAACAACACTGGTTGACTACTATCGCGCCAACGGCACTCCTACGCAGGATCTCGACGAAAGCATGCCGAATCAAGAAGATGCCGAGGACTTGCGACTACACTCCGAGGTGGCCAGCTGCCTCAACACGTTCCTCGCCCAGTTGCCTTCAATCTATCGAGACACACTTGTCGCGACCGAACTTGACAGTGAAACACAGCATTCGATTGCGGAAAAGCAAGCAGTTTCGGTGTCCGCGATCAAAAGCAGGGCCGCCCGCAGACGTGCGATGCTGAAGCAAAAGCTGCTCGAATGCTGCTATGTAGAGATGGTTTCTGGTGTCGTCTATGACTACCACCGCAATTCACCCTCTGGATGCGACGGAAAGTGTGCATAACCAGTCATTCCAGCGGACGCCCTCCGGCCGCCGCTGAATTCCAACGTTCATCGGCGCTTCGCGCCGATGAACGGGCGCGAGTNNAACGGGCGCGAGTTGAGCCAACATCGGGTTCTCGGCGCTTCGCGCCGTCGAACCCTCATTTTGGAGCGGACACCGCTCCTGCGTTCACGGCTTGCGCCTGCTTGGGGTTTCCAGACCGGCAAGCCGTCCTTTCCACCCACGCACGGGTGCCGCTCAACTCGCGTCCGTTAGGGGAGGCTGACTTGAACCCAAATCGCTATCTCTATGTCTTGAACCTCGAAGACAACACGAGCAGCAAGGCAACTCGTCCGCTCGACCTTCCGGGAATTGATGACGCATACATTGAGTCGTTTGGAAAGTGTGCGACCATTGAAATGCCGGAGGGTGTTTTGTATATCGTCGGTCATTCGCGTTGCGGCCCCAAAATGTGGTTGTTGGCTTCGGGGACTGAGGAAAATCGGCCAAATGCTCCTTGGGCTGCTTTTCGTGGTTTTGGTCATGAAAAAGCAGCAGCGTTAGCTTGGTCCTGGTTATCTTCCCGTGAAATCCTCTAACCCTCCGCTCGAGTTCGCCCCCTTCGGGGGCTGGGACGCGCCTATTAGCGCGCTGAAACACTCACGAATAGGAAGTTTCTATGAAAAATTACAAGGGTGGCTGTCACTGCGGCTCGGTTTCCTTTTCATATGAAGGCGAAGAAATTATATCGGGCCTTCGATGTAATTGCTCATTCTGCTCGCGTCGGGGAGCCATGATGTCACCTGAAGCCATTGCTCCTGAACGCTTCAAAATAGAAGCAGCCGAAGGCGCCTTGGGTCTTTATCAATTTGGCGTCAAAACGGCGAAGCACTATTTTTGTAAGAAGTGCGGCATCTATCCTTTCCATGAAACGGCGCGGAAGCCTGGGTATTTCCGGGTCAATCTTGGTTGTGTAGAAGGAGTCGATCCATTNNAAGGCAGAGCCTATCGGAGGGCTGGCGCATGGCGTTGATTCGACCTAACCTTCCCGGCAGTTTCCCAGCCGCGAATCACGAACCGATATGAACTGGTCCAGCACCGTACTCACCAAGCAGCTTGGCATCCGCTACCCGATCATTCAGGCGCCCATGGCGGGTGGCCCCGGTACGCCGCGACTGGTGGCGGCAGTGTCCAACGCGGGAGGGTTAGGGTCGCTGGCCGGCGGCTATCTGCAACCGGAATCACTGCGGCAGGCGATTGCTGAAGTGCGCGCCCTGACCGACCGCCCGTTTGCCGTCAATCTGGCGGTATCGGCTCCAGCCAGGGTGGAACCCGCCCAAATCGCCCGCGCTCATGAACTGCTGGCCCCATACCGCGCCGAACTGGGGTTGCCGCCGGAACCGCCGGCACTCCCGAATCCCCCGGAGTTTGAGGAACAACTGGACGTGGTGCTGGAAGCAGGCGTAGCAGCGCTGAGCTTCATCTTCGGGGTGCCGGATCCGGTGTATCTGGAACTGCTGCGGGAGGCCGGAATCGTCACCCTGGGCACCGCAACCCACCTGCTGGAAGCCATTGTGCTGGAAGAAAGCGGGGTGGATTTCATCATTGCCCAAGGCGCCGAAGCCGGCGGCCATCGCGGCACCTTCATCGGCCACCCCGAACAGGGTTTAGTCGGTATTCTCACCCTGACGCCACTGTTGACCAAGCATATCGCGGTTCCCATCATCGCCGCCGGCGGCATCATGGACGGGCGCGGCATCATCGCCGCCCGAGTGCTGGGCGCGGCGGGCGTACAAATGGGCACCGCTTTTCTGGCCTGCCCGGAAAGCGGCGCGCATCCTGCCTATAAGGCCCTGCTGCGGGAGGGCTGCGAGATCGCCACCACGTTGAGCCGCGCATTCACCGGGCGTTGTGGTCGGGTGTTGCGCAACCGGCTGAGCGATGGCTTGCGATCCCACGAAGCCGAACTCCCCGACTTTCCATTGCAGTTGTTCCTGACCCAGGATTTGCGGCAGGCCGCCGCCGAACGAAACCGAACCGACTTTATGGCATTATGGGCGGGGCAAGGCTGCCATCTGTGCGAAGAGCGACCGGCGGCTGAATTGATTGCGACCTGGGTCGGGCAGGCCACCGCGCTATTGGGAGATGGAGAAGCGGTCGAAGCGGTCGAAGTGATCGAGTCGGCATCAGCGGCCAACGATCCCGACTCAGCCGATCCCAACTCAGCCGATCCCGACTTAGCCGATCCTGTTCAGTAGCCGATGCAGCCGCGCCCAGTCGAAGGCCGGCCCCGGATCGGTCTTGCGGCCCGGCGCGATGTCGGCATGGCCGACCAGCCGCTCAGGCGTGATCGCTGGATACGCATTCCGCAACACGCCTATCACCGCCGCCAAAACCGGATACTGCCGGTCGTCGTAAGGAAGATGATCGGTGCCTTCGAGTTCGATGCCCACGCTGAAATCGTTGCAGTGGGAACGCCCCGCGTACTCCGACGCGCCGGCGTGCCAGGCCCGCCGGTGGAATGGCGCAAACTGCGTTAATTCACCCTCACGGCGAATCAGCAGGTGCGCCGACACCCGCAGCAGGGCAATGCTCCGAAAATACGGGTGCGCGGCGGGATCGAGGGTATTGGTAAACAGCGCGTCAATCCACGGCCCGCCAAACTCGCCGGGCGGCAGACTGATCCCATGAATGACGATGAGATCGACGGCCAACCCATCCGGGCGGTCATCATGGTTCGGCGAGGGTTGATACCGCGCTGCATCCAGCAGTCCCGTGATCGGATCAATCCGCATTGCCGGTCACAACACCGTTTGATCGAAATCGTAGATCATGTCGGTATGCGGTCGCTGCAGGAAAAAGCCTTGCACGTAATCAATGCCGCACGCCCATAGCGCCGGCAAGGTCATCGCGTCCTCGATCCCGGTGACAATGGTGGTCACACCCTGGGCGGCAAGGGCGCGCGTCATCTGGTTGAGCTGCTCCTGGCGGGCTTTGTCATTGATCAGTTTTTGGGTGAAACCGATATCCAGCTTGACATAGTCCGCTTCCAGAAGCTGAACCAGATCCTGGGCGCGTTCGTGGCCGCTGAAATGATCCAGCGAAATCCCGCATCCCAGCCCCTTGAGCTGCCGCAGGAAAGGCAGCAGCACCTGCTTGTTCAATTCAGCCGTCGTTTCCACCATCTCGAACACCAGACTGGCTGCTGGAACCCCGGTTTTTTGCAGCCCGCCCTGTAGCCAGTTCAATAACTCGTCGTCCTGCAGGATGGTGGGCGAGATATTGATAAACAGGATCGTGGATTGCCCACGCGCCTTGCGCTCGCGCAACACCCGGATGGAATGGGCGATGACCCAGCGGTCAAGCACCATACCGATCCGGTGGCGCTTGACCAGGCTGAAGACCGTCTCCGGCAGCAACTCCCAACCCTCGTGGTTGCGCATCCGCAGCAGCACCTCGTAACGTTCGGTGGTGTCGCCGCGCAGGCTGACAATCGGTTGGAACAGCAGGTTCATCCGCTGCTGCTGCACGGACTCGCGAATTTCCTCCAGCAGGTGACGCTGACGCGGATTGTCCGCATCCTGTTCGGCGCTCTGGCTATGATGGACATGAATCCGGGCACCTTTGCTATCGCGCGCCATGCCCCGGGCCAAATCAGCCTGCTGGATCAGGAGGGCCGTCTCGCGCACGCCGGGGCTGGCAATGCTGATGCCGATACTGGTGCGCAATGGGGCATCGCCGCCGGCCGACCGGTACGGCTCCGTTTCCAGAGCGGCCTGAACGGTGTGCGCCGTGGCCAGCAACGCTTCCTGACTGGTGAACCCCAGCAGAACCGTGAACAGGGCGTCCCCGAAGCGAGCCGCAATCGGTCCCGCGCCCAAGACGGCTTGCAGGCGTTTAGCCGCCTGTTCAACCACCTCATCGGCTGCGGACACATCCTGGTTTTCGAAGGTGCGCAGATTGTCCATCGCGATCAGCATGATCGCGATGGATTGGGCATTGGCGGCGGTAGCGATCAGCGCCCGATTCAGGTGGGTGAGAAAGTATGGCCGGTTGTACAGGCCGCTCACGGTGTCCCGGTTGCTGAGCTGGCTGAACTTGCGGTACAGGCCGTGTCCCTGGCGCAGCCGTTTCGCGACTGCGGCGAACAGCAACTCCGGGTTCAGTGGTTTGCCCAGCAGCGCCTCGCCGCCCATGCCGACGGTTGCCAGCCGTTGACCAATATCGGTTTGCGCCGACAGCAGCACCAGAGGCAATTCGCGGAACAGCTCATGCTGCTGGACAGCCAGGGCCAGCAGCGCACCGTCAACTTCCTTGAGATCCAGACTCAGAATCAGCAGGCTGGGCTGGAAATTGTAGAGTGCCTGCAGGATCAGCAGGGGCTGGGCCAGCACTTGCGTTTTCATGCCGCGACCGTCCAGCCGGCGTGCGATCTCGCGGGCGGAAGGTAGGGAGTCGTCCACGATCAGGATGCGATGATCGAGCGTCTTCAGCACCCGTTCGTTCAGCGCTTCCAGCAGCATCGGAATATCCACCGGCTTGAGAAAATAGCCGGCTCCGCCGGTTTCCACCGCCTCCAGCCGGGCGGTAATGTCGCCACGGTCGGCCAGGAAGAACAACGGCGTTTCCGGAGCCAGCAACGACCGCAGGCTGGCGAGTTGTTGCAGCGTGGCCTGACTGTCAGTTGCGTGATCCAGATCGACCAGCAGAGCTGCCGGTTGCTGGGCCTGGGTCAATAGCGCATGGGTTTCGGTCAGCCCGGCCAGCAGCCGAACCGTGTAGCCGCCCCGCTGTTCGAGCTTGCGTGCGAGATCGGGCGCTGGCGGCGCCACCAGCCACAGCGGCGGCGTAATCGGCGGTTTATAGGTCGGCGGCTCCAGCCACTCGCTTTTCTCCCATTTGGAAAAGAGCGGAACAGCGAGCGCCTCACCGGGTTGCTGCACACTCGGTTCGGCGGCGGGCAGGCTGCCATCGGAGGCCGGCGCGGCGCGGCAAATCGCATCCACAACGGCAATCAGGCGCTCCCGTTCCGCGCCCTTGGGCAAATCGCCTTTGTTCAGGCATTCGACAATTTGCTGTTCGAGCCGCTCGGCCAGCACCATAATCCGGTGGCAATCCGGTCGCGGGCGGGCCAGAACCAATGCATCCTGCGTCGCCCGCAACAGCATCACAAAGAGATCCCGACTCCATTTGATGTAAACCAGTTTTTCGGCGAGATCTTCAATCCGCTGGAGCTTGCCGACGAGCGATTCCTGGGGGGCAGGTTTTGAGTCCATGGCGGTTCTTCTTGCAGTTCCGAAGCCTAATGGCGAGTAACCCTCAACGGGTCGCGAATGTGCAGCAGGGATAAATCCACTCGCGAACAGTTAAGGAAAGGTGCGCCAGCCCGCCTGCGTTCCATCTTCCGCCGAGGGGTCGCTATACCCGGAGCTACGGGCCATTTCGACCGCTGGGCGGGAGGGACTACCCACTCACTGGGCGTCAAGGTGGTAGGAAATGATCCGTTCAACTTCATTCCTGGATCCCATAATCACCGGGCAGCGCTGGTGCAGATTGGCGGGCAGCAGCTCCATGATCCGCTCAGTACCCGTGGTGGCGAGTCCACCGGCCTGTTCGACGATGAAACTCATCGGGTTGGCTTCATACAGCAGCCGCAGCTTGCCTTCCTGATTCTTGGAGCGAATCTTGCGGTCCATGGGATACAGGAATACCCCGCCCCGGGTCAATACCCGATGCACATCCGCGATCATCGCCCCGGCCCAGCGCATGTTGAAATCCTTGCGGCGCGGGCCTTCCTTGCCAGCCAGACATTCATCAATGTAGCGTCGTACCGGCGGATCCCAAAACCGCATGTAAGAGGCATTAATGGAAAATTCATCGGTGTCTGCCGAAATTTGCATGTCGGGGTTGGTCAGGATGAATTCGCCGATGCGTTGATCCAGGGTGAAGCCGTTGACCCCGTGCCCGGTGGTCAGCACCATCATCGAGGACGGCCCATACAAAGCATAGCCGGCGCAAACCTGACGAGTGCCCGGTTGCAAAAAATCATCTTCCTCAGCCTCGCCCACCGCGCCTTCCGGGCGCCGCAGGATCGAAAAGATGGTCCCGACCGCGCCATTGACATCGGTGTTGGTGGAGCCGTCCAGCGGGTCGAAAATCAGCAGGTACTTGCCACGCGGAAACTGGGACGGCAAATGGTAGACATCGGCCATTTCCTCGGAGGCCAGGGCGGCGACATGGCCGGCCCATTCGTTGCGCTTGATGAACAGATTGTTGGCGATGACATCCAGTTTTTTCTGGGTTTCGCCCTGGATGTTTTCGGTATCGGCAGTGCCGAGCACACCCACCAGACTGCCGTAGCGGACCGCGCTGGAAATGGCTTTGCAGGCGATGACGATATCGTTGACCAATGCGGTAAAGTCGCCCGATACGCCCTTGATGCGCCGTTGTTCTTCGATGAAGTATTCAGTAATCGTAGTGCCAATAGGCATGGTCATAATCCCTGGGTTGTGCGAAATGGGCTGGATATAGCGGCGCGGAATCTGTTTATTTTGGGCCGCGCCGGGATTATATCATTGGACACAGGAATTTTATGGTTTTCAGCCTGGCCCGGCTTTTGCCGCACATGGCGGATTCCACGTTTCCAGCTTACGCACGGCACTGGATCCGTGGGCCGCCGAGCCGGTTTCTACCGCAGCGGCAACTCCAGAATCTTCCTGAAATCGGCGGCCATAACCTCCGGCGCGTGCTGAGTGAAGACGGCGCGCAGCCGAACCTGCGGGTCGATGAGCAATACGGCGGTGGAGTGATCCACCGTGTAATTCTTGCCGTCCGCCGCGTCGGGGATTTTGTAGTAAACCCCCAATTGCTGAGCCAACTTGGTCAGTTCCTCCGCCGCACCGGTAGCGCCCCGAAACTTTGGATTGAAATAGGCCGCGTACTCGCCCAGCCGCTGGGGCAGATCGCGCTTGGGGTCCACCGAAATAAACAGGTAGGCGGCGTTCTGATCCAGACGCTCCCGATCCAGAATCTTTTGCAGCTTGCCCAGGTCCAGCAGCGTCAGCGGGCAGACATCGGGGCAAAAGGTGTAACCGAAGTAGAGGAAGGTCCACTGGCCGCGCCAGCGATCCTTGTGGAAGGATTGGCCGTTCTGGTCAATCAGGGTGAAGTCTTCGATGGCTTTGGGCGGAGTGATGAGAAAGCCCGCGATGGTCGGCGGTTGGGCAGGCTCAGAGTGCGAGCCAAAATTAAGACTCAGCCATAAACCCAAGGCAAAAGCCGCCAGACCGGCGGGCAGGAACAGAAGCATTTTACCGCGCGGCATGTGTCAGCAACGTCCAGGTGAGGAAACCAGGGCGACCGGGCGCAAAGGGGCGCTTCGTCGCCTGCGATTTATTGATGATGCTTGGGTTGGCTGTCGGGCATGGCGGCGGCATCCTTGCCACGCACCGTGACCTGCACCGAGGTTGCGCCCGCCTTCTCGAAGCGCAGCGTCAGCGGAAAGGTCTGACCCGCCGCCAGCGGCTGTTTCAAACCGATCAGCATGATATGCAACCCGCCGGGCCGCAGCGCGGTCGGTTCGCCGGGGGCGACCTCAATCGCCTCGACCTTGCGCATTTTCATCACATTGTTTTCCATCAGATGGGTGTGCAGCTCGACCGTTTCCGCCACCTCGCCGGAGGCGCTCAGCAGGCGATCCGTCTCACGACCGATGTTGACCAGGGTCATGTAGGCCGCGCCGTTGGCCGCCGCTGGCGGGCTTTCACGCGCCCAAGGCTGTTCGATCTGGATCGCGCCGGGTTCGGCGGCCAGTACCGGCGTGAATGGAATACAGAGCGCACTCAATAACAACCAAACGGTTTTTTTCATTAGGGCTATCCAGGATGTTGGGCTGGCTGGCGGAAGGCAGGATGAACCTGTGGTAGCAATCCGGTTTTTTTACGGGCGGCTGAATATAGGAAAATAAGTGGATTCCGTCTACCGCCGCACGTCTTGAATGATTGCATTCCCGCTCGCCGCGCCGTATATCCGTGACGATCCAGCTTCAGGAGTGATGGCGATGCCGACCCGCCGACTACGATCTTTCTGCAAACCCGCCTCGATTGCGCTGATCGGGGCCAGCGAACGACCTGGCTCGATTGGCGCGGCGCTAACCCGTAACTTATTGGGCGGCGGCTTCCAGGGTGAACTTTTCCTGGTCAGCCGTCGCCACCGGCAGATTCAGCATCAACCGGCCTGGCCGCGCGTCGCCGCTTTGCCCGGCGTCCCGGAACTGGCGATCATCGCCATTCCGCCACCCGCCATTCCTGAACTGCTGGATGAGCTGGGCCAGCGCGGAACTCAAGCCGCTATCGTAGTCACTGCCGCTGATGCTCAGGGCCAGGCCGATGCGCAGACCTGGCGCGCCGCCGCCCGCGCTCACGGTCTGCGGCTGCTCGGACCGGGCAGCTTCGGCGTGATCGCGCCGCGCCACGGCCTCAACGCCTCGCTAAGCTCCATTCTCCCCCGGCCCGGTCATCTGGCGTTGATTGCATCATCCGGCATGGCGCTGACGCCGCTGCTGGAATGGGCTGCCGCCCAAAATACCGGCTTCTCCAGCGTGATCGCCCTGGGTGATGGCAGCGATATGAATTTCGGCGATATGCTGGATGAACTGGCCCATGATCCCGATACCCGCGCCATCTTGCTGGTTCTGGAAACGCTGACCCACGCCCGATCTTTTCTATCTGCGGCGCGGGCGGCGGCGCGGATCAAGCCGGTGCTGGCGGTGCGCGTCGGGCGGGGCGGCGATGCTGGCTCCGGCCAAACCGATGCGGTTTACGCCGCCGCCTTCCACCGCGCCGGCATTTTGCGGCTGCAATCGCTGCGGGAATTGCTGGGCATCGCCCAAACCCTGACCCTCAACTGGACAGTGAGCGACAACCGGCTGGCGATCCTCGGCAACAGTCGGGAACTCGGCTTATCAGCCGCCGACACCCTGCTATGCAAAGGCGGGCGGCTGGCCGCCTTCAGCCTGGCGACTCAAACCGCGCTATGCGCCATCCGGCCCGCCGGCAGCGCGCCCGACAATCCGCTCGACCTGGGCTTTGCCGCCGGTCCCGCCCGCTTTGCCGCCGCTCTGGACATTGTGCTGCGGGAGCCGGAAATTGACGGCGTACTGGCGCTGTACGCGCCGAATGCGCTGGAATCGGCCACTGAAACCGCCGCCGCACTGATTGAAACCGTCGGGCATACCCGCGCCGCTGTCGGGGCGCAGCCCGGTTTACTCACCTGCTGGCTGGGCGCGGCCAGTGTGCGGGAGGCGCGGCAACGCTGCCTGGAACAGCGCATTCCGAGCTACGACACCCCCGACGATGCGGTTCACGCCTTCATCCAGCGCTGGCGTTACCAGCGAAACCGAATCGCGCTGATGGAAACGCCGCCGGATGTGCCGGAACTGTTCAGCGCCGATGTCGCCGTTGCCCGCCCGCTGGTCCAAACCGTGCTGGCTGCCCACCGGAACGAGTTGACGGCGGCGGAAACCCAAACCCTGTTGGCCGCCTACGGCATCGATCTGGCGCTGGGCAGCGCGACGCCGATTTCGCGTTCCCAATCCGCGCCGCTGGAACTGATGATCCGCATGATCCATGACCCGGTTTTTGGCCCCGCTCTATGGTTTGGGCCGGGCGGATCAATGACGATCCCTGACGAATTCGCCGTCGCCTTGCCGCCGCTCAATCGGGTGCTGGCGCGGGAGTCCCTGGTGTACTCTCGCGTCGGCCAGCGGCTACAAACCGCCAGCAGCGTTGCCGATCTGCTGGAGAATTTCGCGCTGCTGCTGGTTAAAACTGCGCAACTGATCACGGATGTGGGTGAAGTCACCACGCTCGAACTGGATCCCATCTTCGCCACGGCGGATGGGATTGCGGTCGGCGCGGCGCGGATCGGAGTCACCGCCACGTCGGAACCGGCGCATCGGCGACTGGCGATCCGGCCCTATCCACGCGAGTTGGAGGAAACTCTGCCCTTGCCGGACGGCAGCACCCTGCTGATCCGCCCGGTGCGCCCGGAGGATGAACCCGCCCTGATCGCCGGATTCGCCAAGCTGTCGCATGAAGAAATCCGTATGCGCTTCATGCACATCGTCAAGGAGCTGACCCATGCTGACGCCGCCCGGTTGACGCAGATTGACTACGACCGGGAAATGGCGCTGGTGGCGCTGCGCCACCGCGATGGTCAAGCGTGGGAAGGCTGCGGAGTGGCGCGGATCGTCGGCGACGCCGACCGGGAGCGCGCCGAATTCGCCATCGTCCTGTTGCGGGACGCCGTCGGTATCGGCCTGAGCAGTCTGTTGTTGCGTCGGCTGATGGATTACGCCCGCGCTCAGGGCATCCGCGAATTATTCGGGGAAATCCTGCGCGGGAATGAACCGATGCTGGAGTTGTGCCGGGTGATGGGTTTCACCGTCAAGCCCTGCCCGGACGACTATGAAGTGATGATTGCGACGTTGCGGCTGACTTGAAGCGGGCGGTGATGCAGCGTGGCTAGAACCGAAACGCCAGCATCAGCGCATACCAGAATATGCCATCGCCCAGCCGGCTGATCACGGCAAACAGCCGCTCCAGCTCCTGCCCTGTTCATAAAGTCGTTTCATGACCATCTCTAAACTGGAAAAATTTTTAATCATGCATTCCAATTAAAATTGCACAATACTCATGTTTAAAACACTACCGGATGTCCTTAATGCAGGATTTCGGGAACACACTGCGATGGCCCCTTTGAACGCCATGGTTGCGCCACTTCACAATGCGGATCGGACAGCATGCCCTGGAGCCTCTCTTGTAGCGAGGATAGGCTATGGCGTCCTGCTGCCGGTAGCAGTTTTTATCAGTTATCAATTCACGTTGATCGAGTCCACCAGCGGCACGGGCAGTTGGGACGGCATGGGCCTATTCTTTGGATCGCTGTTCATCGTTCCGGGGCTGGTTCTTCTCAACGGCTGGGTCATTCCGCTGCGGTGGGAACGTCGGCTTGCGCTGTTTCTGGCCGGCCTGATCCTCCCCGCAGTCGTCGGCTTGGCGGAATACGGCTGGCTTTACGGCCCCTCTCCGATCCGGGCTGCGATCAACGCAGCTTTTGTGGCGCCGTTTGTCTGGGTGTGGGTGTTCGCGTTCTTGTTATGCGCACCGCTGGGGACCGTGATCCTTCGGGCCATCTGGCGTCGGATCAGGCGGCGATAATCCACATAACAGGTTCCCGTGGCGGGACGGGATTGACCCTTGGTATGCTGTCCAGACACCCTTGTCCGCACCGCGTCAGGAGGCCCGCACCATGAGCAACTTCCCGTCTACCGAACCCCAGCCCGAAGAGTCCCGCGATTTGACGGACCACATCACCAGCGTCCCGCGAGCGGCGCAAGCCCGGCTCCTTCTGCACAATCTGGAGGCCGATCCGTCGTTCGGGGAGGCGCTGTGCGAGACACTGCCGGATGAGGCGGCCCGCTTGGCGTATTTGAATCATCTGGCCT
The DNA here is from genome assembly GCA_002352185.1 of Competibacteraceae bacterium UBA2788. Classification (GTDB taxonomy): domain Bacteria; phylum Pseudomonadota; class Gammaproteobacteria; order Competibacterales; family Competibacteraceae; genus Contendibacter. Next base: position 2,252 of record DEHY01000123.1, on the reverse strand, counting down.
GGCAGGTACGGTCATGAGTGTCTGGCCATACCAATCCTGTTGATTTATTGAGTTATTCCGAATCTGTGTTTTCCCGCGCCTGATCGAAGGAGATTCCAGTGGGATTCATTCAAAATTATGACGATCTGCCCATGAACTGGGTTGGAGATTGGGCGGGGCGCCGCGCTGTCCTGACGCCCCATCGAACCGCCCTTTATGACGCATTCACCCAAAAGGCCTACACTTTTCAGGAAATGAACGACCGGGCGCGCCGGGCGGGGGCCTATCTAACCGACGCGCTGGGCTTGCGCAAAGGCGATATCATCACGCTGATCTGCCGCAACCGGATTGAAGCCATTGACATTTATCTGGCCTGCGGAAAATTGGGGATTATTTTAGCCCCGCTGAGCCAGCGTTTGAAAAAGCCGGAACTGGATGACCTAATGGCGCGTCTCCAGCCCCGCGTTCTTTTTCACGAAAATCAGTACGCCGAACTGGTCTCGGCCTTATCGGTTCCCTCCTCGGTTCAAGCGGCGATCAACATCGATGACGACCAAAACATTTTTGAAAACGTCATCCTGAAGACCTCTCCAAGAGAGGTGAACATTCCGCTGGCGATGAACGATACGTGCCTGTGCGTCCATACCGGCGGTACGACCGCAGCGCCGAAAATTTGCATCGTATCTTATCGGCAGATGGTCTGGAATTCGTTCGACATTCTCGCCACCGGCCTCGCCGGGTCTTACCAAAAGGTGCTTATCACGTTCCCGTTCTTTCACATCGGGGGCTGGAACACCTTTACCCCGCTGTTTCATGCCGGCATCACCAGCGTCTTGATGCGCGAATTCAATCCCGGCTTGATGCTGGAACTGATCCATGAGGGGCGCGTTGAGAATTTCGGCGCAGTCGAAGCCATGCTGCAATTCCTGATCGCTCATCCAAAATTTGGGGAAACCGACTTTTCCAAATTGAAAGCGATTACGACAGCCGCCGCGCCTTGCTCGAAAGCCGTGATGCAAACCTTCTTGGACAAAGGCGTTCCCATTAGTCAGACCTACGGGATGACGGAGGCCGGCCCCTCCAATTGNNATGTTTCATTGCGACGCCAAGATCGTCGATCAGGAATCAGGGCGCGAAGTCAAACCCGGCGAAATCGGCGTTCTGTGTCTGCGCAGCCCGCATAACTTTGACGGCTATCTCCATGATCCGGCGCGGACCGAGAACGTCATCGATCAGGATGGCTGGATTTATACGGGAGACTTGGCCGCGCAGGGTCAGGACGGCTTGATTTTCATTAGAGGGCGGGCAGACAACATGTTCATCTCTGGCGGAGAAAACATCTCCCCGGAGGAGATCGAACAGGCCTTAATGAAACATCCCGCCGTCGCCGGAGCGATTTGCGCCGGCATTCCCGATCCGAAATGGGGACAAGCGCCGGCTGCGCTGGTGATTTTTCATGCCGGAAAAAGCGCTGCGGAAGATGAACTCAAGGCGCTTTGCCGGGATTCTCTGGCCGATTATAAGGTCCCCAAGCACATCCGACCGGTTGCCGAATTGCCTCTCACCGGCGCTGGAAAACTGAATCGTCATGCCGTAGTCGCCATGTTTTCCTAAAGCCAACTATTCAACAATATCCTGCACGGATAGCTGTCGCTTCACTGACATGCTTGCGCACGCAATAGTTTCTTCGAGCGAGCATGTCATAGCCCATAATGTGCCAGTGATTCATCGGCGCACCTGATCTCGTCACCGCCCGCGCTCACCGTCGATTATGTATGCCGGCCCGGACGGCCAGCCCGCGACGATCTCAACTCGACTGAGAGGAGCGCCCCCGCAACTACCAGGAACGCCACGATGCGCATTGAAGGGTGATTTGCGCCCATGACTGCCCAGATCAACCGGGTTTTTCTCGCCCAGGGCCTGACCAAAATCTACCCGATGGGCGATATTCAGGTGCAGGCGCTGCACAGCGTCGATCTGGATCTAGTTCTGTTACAGTAATGAATAAGATATCAAATTGAATCACCTCGGATTTAGTAGAGGCTCCGCAGATAGTGTAGTCACGAGATATTGGCCCAGAGGGCGATGCATCGGATGTGGACGGCGGCGAGGAAGGAAGCGGTATTTTTGGCGTAGCGGGTCGCGATGCCGCGCCATCTTTTCAGGTGGAGAAAAGCAGTTTCGACCCGATGCCGGAGTTTGTAGAGGTCTTCATCATCAGGCCTTTGAAGAGCAGTCTCGCACACGAAGCATGATTTTGTGAACACGGCCTA
>DEHY01000159.1 GCA_002352185.1 Competibacteraceae bacterium UBA2788 | reverse complement strand
CCCACCAACTGCAACGACTCATGGGCTTTTTCACGCTGGATCCCTCCGCACCAACTCCGGATCCGATCCCAACGGTCCTCCCAAACCACTTACCAGCGCCCGATACGCAGCAACGCAGATCACCTCATTCCCTGTTTAGCCTCACATCACGGGACCGCTGACCGGAGAGATTCTGGAAAGGGCTGAAACAATCTACTGGTGGTCCTGCACATATAGTGATAAGTAACCAATTGATTTTATTTGGCTTTACTTTGTAAGCGGTGAGGAAGTATCCGAAGCAAAATCTTCTCCAAGTGCTTGATTGATCATAATGCAGACCACCAGAAGCTCTATTTTTCATCGGATACTTCGTGCCTTATCCTACGCAACTACATGATTTTTATATCACTACATGTGCAGGACTACCCTCGATCCGGCAGCGGCGAAGGTTTGGCTGCACTTCAACGCCCGCATCAGCCATGCCCGCGATTGGATCCAGCATTGTGAACGGGTGCCAGAAGCGGCACGGCGCTTCCTGCTGGGTACCGATAACCACAAATGCCTCGAACGGTCGGGCGAGGGTTTAATCGCCGTTATCAGCGATATCCGTTACGACTTCGGCTTTGATTTCGACCCGGAGCAAATCGCAACTCTGCGGTTCTACCTGGATCGCGACTGCCTGATCAGCACCCGCCAGCAGCCTTCCAGCGCCACCGACCAGTTGCGTACCGAGATCAAGCAGAGCCGATATTTCGATAGCACCGCCGAACTCATGAGCATGGCGGCGGTTTCGGCCTGATCCTGCTTATCCTGTACCTGCGACGACTGTTTTGAGATTTCATTCAGTCCCGTGACCGTGCGCCTGCAACCAGAGCGCGTGTTTCCGGCGCATATCCGCCAACACTTCCAGATCGATCCGATCATCGCTGCGAATGCGCTCGTCGTAGTTCTCCCAGCCCATGAAATCGCGCAATGCCTTGAGCAGGGCGTCATCGCAGATTCCCGTCGCCACGCCCTTGTAAAACCCGCGACGGTGCAATATCTGCTGAAGTTCATTGGCGATGGCAGTATCAATTTCGACCAGTTGATCGGGTTCGCTGCGGAAATAGGTCAGCCGGTGAATGGCATAAAGCCGCTCCAGTTCGGTCATTGGCGCAGGATGATCGTAGACCGAAATATCCACATAGCGGTCGTCAAAACCGCCGTAACCGCCGCCGGCCCGCACCACCAGCAATGCCGCCGACTGTTGGCCGCGCCGGTCGCCGCCGCTGGCCTGCCCGGCCTGCAACGCGGCCAGCAACCGCTCCGCCAGCGATCCACGGCTGTCCTCAAAGGTTCTAACCATGCTGGCGACCACCTGCGAGCCGGTCAAAGTGTTGCCCTGCGCCGCGCAATGTTCGCCCCGCGCATCGCCCGCCCAGTCGAAGCAGTTGGCGCCGGTGAAACTGGCGGCGCAGCCTTGAGCGTTGATGATGCCGACCTGCCGGTAATCGCGCTGGTCGTCGCCGCCGGTCAGAATTTCCACCGCCTGTTGCGGCGACGCGCCGTTCTCCAGCAACGCCAGTCCACGCGGGCCATAGCTGGTATTGCAATAGGACTGGGTGGCCACCGCCCCTACTCCGGCCTTGGCAAATGGGATGGACACGCCGACATTGGGAAATTTGGATTGCACCGCCACGCCAAGATCGCCGTTAGCGGGATCGAAAGCGACGATAGAAAAGGTCATGGAACGTTCTCCCTGGAGATTCAGGTTAATGATTCGATGAGCAGAGCGTGTTGCGGATACTGGCCGATGAGTGTCGCACAGTCGGCCAACTCGAAATCGGCGAAATCGAAACCGGGCGCAACAGTGCAACCGATCAGGCTGAAACTGACGGGATCGTCCACGGTAGCGCCGAACCAGCAACCCGCATGGATCGCAAGCTGGAAATGCTGGCCTGCGCCGGGATCAGGGCCGAGTCGTTGCACCACATATTCACCTCGGTGGTCAAGAACATGCACAGTCAGCGGCGAACCGGCGTAGAAATGCCAGAGTTCATCGGATTTCAGCCGGTGCAGGCGGGAACATTGGCCGCTCTTGAGCAGATAGTAAATCGCTGTCGCCACCGGACGCGGCCCGGCGCGCTCCGGCAGCATTACCATCAGTGCGGCGGCATAGCTGCGGCGGAAATAACCGCCTTCGGGATGCGGCGCGAGGTGGAGATCAGCGATCCAGTCGTCGGCGGTCATGGCGCACGCTTTCCGCACACCGGACAGGCCGGATTGCGCCTGACTTTCATCGTCCGCCATTCCATCCGCAAAGCGTCCAGCAGCAGCAGACGCCCGTCGAGCGTTTCGCCGATGCCGGCCAGCGCCTTGATGACCTCCACCGCCTGAATGCTCCCGATCACGCCGACCACCGGGGCGAGTACACCGGTCTGGGCGCAGGTTTCGGCGTTGCCCTCGGCATCGCGGTACAGGCAGCGATAACAGGCGCCCTCCCCGCCCGGTCGCCAGACCAGCACTTGCCCTTCCAGCCGGATCGCCGCCCCCGTCACCAGCGGCACGCCAGCGCAGACACAGGCGGCATTGATCGCCAGCCGGGTCGGCACGTTGTCGCAGGCGTCCACCACTACATCCACCTGTCGAACCTGCTCGCGTAATTCCGCGTCGTCCAGAATTTTCGGGATTGCCGCCACCTCAATCAGCGGGTTGAGCGCCAACAGCGTATCGCGGGCCGATTCCACCTTGGGCCGGCCAATATCCCTCGTGCGATGGACGATTTGCCGTTGCAGATTGGATAAATCCACCGTGTCGAAATCTACCAGCGTCAATCGCCCCACTCCCGCAGCGGCCAGATACATTGAGACCGCCGATCCCAACCCGCCCAAGCCGATGATTAAAACGCGGGACTGGCGCAGTCGCTCCTGACCGTCAATGTCGAATTCCGGCAACAGAATTTGCCGGCTGTAGCGCAATAGATCGGCGTCAGTCATGGTGATCGAGAAACTGCGGGACTTTCGCCTGCAAGAGCGCGATCAGCCTGGGATCCATGAATGTGAACTCGTCTGGGATATTCAGGCAAATTATCTGCTTTCCGTTCAGGTNNTTGGCATCCATTTTGAGATCCCAGGGATCAAAGGGAAACCGTAAACCTAACTTACTACGGCATATCGGCTTTTATATTGCATTTGTGTTGCATTTTTATTGCAATGCGGGATAGCTGATTCGCTATTTGCTCTTTACACGGCACAACCAGCACCTACTTGGCCAGCGGCGGCGTTGGGTCGAGGTGCGATTCCAACGCCGCCGCATCGGGTATCGTGGGTTCTTGCGCGCTCCCCGGTTGCCGAAACACCCTGAATCGCCGCTCCACAAAAAGGCTGTTACCACTCAGCAGCTTAGCCTGATGCTTGGCTTCAGTCGCCAAGGCGGCGACATGGTGATGCGAATGGCAATTATTGAGGTCGGGTTGGACCACGCCGATGGACAGGCTGAGCAGCGGAAAAAATTGCTCTTGGCCGCGCCGATCAACCGCTTTTATTCCCCCTTGAAGCTGATCGTCCTCGGTATAGAAATGCGGAGCGGTTTGGCCGAAGACTTCGAGAATGCGTTCGCAGCGTGCGCGCCAGTCGGGGCTTTCGAATATCACGATAAAGTCGTCGCCGCCAATATGGCCGATAAAATCCCGTTCCGCATCAACATGATCGATCAATATTTGACCGATCCGTTGAATGATCTGATCGCCCTTCCGATAGCCGTATACATCGTTAAAGGGCTTGAAATGATCGAGATCGCAGTAGGCCACTGCGAACGGTCGGCGCGATTTGAGCACCGCTTCAATTCGGTCCTGAATTGGCACGTTGCCCGGCAGCAGGGTCAAGGGATTGGCATGACGGGCATCGTGGAGGCGCAGATCAGTAATTTTTTCCAGGAGGCTCATCGTCCAGCCCAGCCCGATGTAGCAACCGTCGTGGGTAATAATAAAGGCGTATGGATCGCTAAACCGATCCATACGTCCGGTCACCAGTCGGCTGGCTTCCTCGAGCGGTAATTCTTGTTCAATGATCAACGGATTCGGATCCATGAACAGGGTTGCCGGTTTTCTGCCATGGAGTTCCCGGCCAAAATTCGATAAAAAAATATCCATGAAATCCAGCCGGCGGATCAGGCCGATGGGTTTTCCGTCTCGAACGACAGGCAGATAGTACAAATCCCTGTTCCGGCGAAGTATCGTGCCTACCGCATCGACGGTTAAATCCGGAGTGATGCTGGGATTGGGCGTGGCCAGACAGATCACGGTTTTAGGAAGCAGGGAGATTTGCGGAAGCGGCGCACTGTTTGCAAAATAACCTTGGGGCGAAGCCATGAGCATTTAAGCCTCTGTGAGTTCAACGGTCTCTTGCAAGCTGCTGGAACCTTGCCGAATCAATTGTGCGATGAAATCCTCTGCGGGTGCGGGGGCTCGAAGAAATAGCCTTGGGCCAGATCGCAGCCCTGGTCGAGCAGAATCCGGCGCTGCTCGCTGGTCTCCACCCCTTCGGCGACCACTTGGAGGCCAAGGCCATGGCCGATAGCGATGATCGTGGCGGCTAAGGTGCAGTCGTCGGGGTCGCTGACCAAGTCGCGCACAAAGCTCTGATCAATCTTCAGCGCGGTCAAGGGCATGCGCTTAAGGTAGCTGATGTCAGGATGCTGGACGCCAACGCCGCCGCAGAACAGCTTGAAGCCGCCGCCGGTGCCGGTGGATTCAGCCTTCGGCGTTTTGAAACTGGCGCTGGCTTTGCCAAACTGCTCGGCCACGGTCGTGGTGAACGGGTAGACCATGGACGAACCCACGATACTGAATATAGTCGCGGGCGGATTGGGCGTAAGCCGCGCCGGTCAGAGCCAGGGTCGCCGCCACGGCGGGAATGAGCTTCGGTTTGAGCATGAAAAATCTCTACCAGGGATGATGGGTAACGGTTGAGATCCTTTGGCATCCACTTTTGAGATCCCAAGGATCAAAGGGAAACCGTAAACCTAACTTACTACGGCATATCGGCTTTTATATTGCATTTGTGTTGCATTTTATTGCAGGGCAAGGGAAGC
>DEHY01000030.1 GCA_002352185.1 Competibacteraceae bacterium UBA2788 | reverse complement strand
CGAGTTGGTCTTGATCCGCATGATCAGCTTGCGCAGCGCTTTTTCCGGCTCGAACAGCGGGATGGTATTGCCGTAGCTCTTGCTCATCTTGCGCCCGTCGAGTCCGACCAGCACCGACGCTTTTTCGTCCACCACCGCTTCGGGCAGTACGAAATGCTCGCCGTACAGGTAATTGAAGCGAGCGGCGATGTCGCGGGCCATTTCCAGATGCTGAGTCTGATCCTTGCCCACCGGGACCTTGCTGGCCTTGAACATCAGAATGTCCGCCGCCATCAGGATCGGATAGCTGAACAGCCCCATGGTGATGGCCTTATCGGGATCCTTGTCGGGATCCGCCAGATTTTCGGCCACCGCCGCCTTGTAGGCATGGGCGCGGTTCATCAGACCCTTGGCGGTGACGCAGGTCAGCATCCAGGTCAGTTCCAGGATTTCGGGAATATCGGTCTGGGCGTAGAAGATGACGTTATCCACCTCCAGTCCCAGCGCCAGCCAGGTCGCGGCGACTTCCAGCCGCGAACGGTGAACCAGGGCAGGGTCCTGGCATTTCACCAAGGCGTGGTAGTCGGCCAGGAAATAGAAGGATTGCACGTCGTGCCGACGACTGGCCTCAATGGCGGGCAGAATCGCGCCGACGTAGTTGCCCAAATGTGGAGCGCCGGTCGTGGTGATGCCGGTGAGGGTGATTTCCATAATGGCTGCAATAGGATCGGAATTGGGATTAGAAAAACAGGCTGAGAATGAAGTGACTCACGCCGCTGACCACCGGCATCAGGTTCAATACGCCGCTGACCAGCAAAAATACCAGGATAATCAGGCCGTAAGGTTCTATTTGCGCCATGGTTTGACCCACGCGATCCGGCAGCATCCCCGCCAGCACCCGCGAACCGTCCAGCGGCGGAATCGGCACCAGGTTGAGCGCGCCGAGCATGACGTTGACATTCACGCCCGCTACACCCATCGCCATCAGCGGCTGACCCAGCCATGGTAATGCAGTCTGCAAACTGTGGCCGATCACGGCGGCCAGCGCCCAGCCCAGCGCCATCAGCAGATTCGACGCCGGGCCGGCCAGCGCCACCAGCGCCATGTCGCGCTTGGGTCGGTGCAGGCGGTTATAGCTGACCGGCACCGGCTTGGCCCAGCCGAAGATGAAACCACCCACGATGGCCATGATTGCAGGCACCAGCACGGTTCCAATCGGGTCCACATGCCGCAGCGGATTGAGGCTGAGTCGCCCTAAACGCTTCGCGGTCGTATCGCCACAGAGCAGCGCCACCCAGCCATGCGCCACTTCGTGCAAGGTGATCGCCAGCAACAGCGGCGGCGCCAGAATGACCAGCAGTTGAATCGTGTTGAGTTCAATCATTCGCGGATTATACGCAGCCTGTAACGGTATGGACTAGAGAAACGGGCTGGCGTCGCCCAATCCCTGGCGGATGAGGTGCGGCGCATCGTCGGTCAGGTCAATCACCGTGGTGGGTTCACGCTGGCCAGGGCCGCCGTCAATGATTAAATCCACCGGGTTGCGCAAGCGCTCTTCGATCTCTTCAGGATCGTGCAGCGGCCAATCATCGCCAGGCAGCATCAGGGTGCAGCTCATGATCGGTTCGCCCAGTTCCGCCAGCAGGGCGCGGGCGATGACGTTATCCGGCACCCGGATGCCGATGGTTTTGCGGCGCGGATGCTGCAATCGGCGCGGCACTTCATGCGTGGCTTGCAGGATGAAGGTAAACGGTCCTGGGGTAGCGGCCTTGAGCAGGCGGTAGCGCTGATTGTCCACCTTGGCGTAGGTGGCGATTTCCGACAGATCGCGGCAGACCAAGGTGAAATTGTGGTGGCGGTCAGTCTGGCGGATATGGCGGATACGTTCCGCCGCCGCCTTGTCGCCCAGTTGGCAACCCAGGGCGTAGCTGGAATCGGTGGGATAAACCAGCACCGCGCCGCTGCGCAATTGCTCCACCGCCTGCGCGATCAGGCGTGGCTGCGGATTGGTGGGGTGAATTTGTAAAAAACGGCTCATACTGTACTATTCTCAAAGTAACGGACACTGTCGAGCGGCAACTTGCCAGCCCGACGCTGTCCGGTCAAGACGGCGACCGTGGGGCCGCCTTTCTTTTGCCCGTCCGCCACGCTCTATTTGATATGAAACTGCTGTTCGATTTCCTGCCTATTCTCCTGTTCTTTATCGCTTATAAACTGGCGGACATTTATGTCGCCACCGGCGTATTGATCGTGGTGACTTTGATGCAAGTCGGCTGGATCTGGCTGCGCCAGCGCCGGGTTGAGAAGCTGCCGCTGTTTACCGCCGGACTGGTACTTGTATTCGGTGGGGCGACCCTGATTTTGCACGATCCCGTCTTCGTCAAATGGAAACCGACCGTGGTGAACTGGCTATTTGCCGCAGCGTTTCTGGGTAGCCGCTTCATCGGCCAGAAAACCCTGCTGGAGCGGATGATGGGCGCACAACTGGAACTTCCCGCCCCGGTCTGGGTCAAGCTGACACTTGCTTGGGCCGCCTTCTTCTTCGCCATGGGTTTGGCTAATCTTTATGTGGCGTTTACCTTTGATGAAAACACTTGGGTCAATTTCAAACTGTTCGGAATGCTTGGCCTGACCCTGGTGTTCGTGCTGGCGCAAGCGGCCTACATGAGCCGGCATATTAAAGATGCTTCTCCACCAAAGGAGTCCTGATCATGCTGTACGCCATCCTTGGCCGCGATACGCCCAACAGCCTGGAAAAACGGCTGTCCGTTCGTCCCGCCCATCTGGAACGCCTGAATGCGATGCTGGCCGAAAGCCGACTGATCCTGGCGGGACCATTGCCGGCGATTGACAGCGCTGATCCCGGTCCGGCAGGTTTTCAGGGCAGTCTAATGGTCGTCGAGTTCCCCTCGCTGGAAGACGCCACGGCGTGGGCCAACGCTGATCCTTACGTCGCCGCCGGCGTGTTTACGGCGGTCGAAGTCTATCCCTTCCGCAAGGTGCTGCCGGCATGACGGACCGAGTCGCTTTAATCGAACAGCGGCTGCGCGCCGCGCTGGCGCCCGAACGGCTGGAGATCGTGGACGACAGCGCCGCCCATGCCGGCCACGCCGGGGCGCGTGAGGGCGGTCATTTCACCGTCCACATCGTATCGTCCGCGTTTGTCGGCAAAACCCTGATTCAGCGCCACCGCCTGGTGAATGCAGCGGTGGCCGACCTAATGCAGCAGGAAATTCACGCCCTCAGCATTCAGGCGCGAACCCCGGAAGCAGCAAGCGCTTTAACCCTCGAAACCTAGCCCAACCTTTTGGAAACCCCGCATGAAAAAGCTGAATAAATTAACCCTCCCGTTGCTGGCGCTGTCCTCGACCCTCATGCTGTCGAGCATGGCGCTGGCCGCTGAAGACAAAAAAACCGAAGCGGCGCCGGCCCCCGCCGCGCCAACCGCCACAGAGCCAACCCCGGTCGCGCAACCGGCGGCATTCACCATCCCCGATCCGGTCGCAACGGTCAACGGCACCCCGATTTCAAAAACGGCGTTCGATCAATACGCCCAGCAACTGCGCGGCAAAGCCAAGGTGGATTCGGTGGACGCCAGCAAGTCGCTGGTTGACCAGCTGGTTCTGGAGGAATTGCTGGTGCAGGAGGCCAACAGGCAGAAGCTGGCCGACGATCCGCAGATCAAGCAGCAAATGGAGATGGTCCAGCGCAACCTGCTGGCCAGCACCGTGGTGCGCAGGATGCTGAGCGCGAACGCGCCCAGCGAAGAGGCCATCAAGAAAGAATACGATACCGCCGTCGCCGCGATGAAGGGCAAGGAGTACAAGGCCAGCCACATTCTGGTGGATTCCGAGGACAAGGCGAAAGAAGTGATCGCCGAACTGAAGAAGGGCGGCGCGTTCGCTGAATTGGCGAAAACCAAGTCCAGCGACAGCTCTGCGGCGAACGGCGGCGATTTGGGCTGGTTCGCGCCGAGCATGATGGTGCCGCCGTTCGCGCAGGCGGTCGCCAAGCTGGAAAAAGGCAAGTACAGCGAGCAGCCGGTGCAAACTCCGTTCGGCTGGCACGTCATCCTGCTGGAAGACACCCGCGAGGCCACGCCGCCGTCTCTGGATGAGTTGAAGCCGCAGATCGCGCAGATGTTGCAAAGCAAGCTGGTGAACGACTATCTGGAAAAGCTGAAATCAGGCGCCAAGATCGAGATCAAGGAGATCCAGGTCAGCGCCGCCAAGCCGGCGCCGGAAGCCGCCAAGGACAGCAAAGACAGCAAGGACAGCAAGGACAGCAAGGACAGCAAGGACAGCAAGGACAGCAAGGACAGCAAGAAGGAAGAGAAGAAGTAATTGATGCTCGGTCCGTTCTCCGTGCGCAAGGTGCGGAGAACGGATCGGTTAATGGCTGTTCTCCAGCAACGCCAGCAATCCCGCCTCGTCCAGCACGCTCACGCCCAACTCCCGCGCCTTCTCCAGCTTGGAGCCGGGATCGCGGCCCGCCACCACATAATCGGTTTTCTTCGACACGCTGCCCGCCACCTTGGCGCCCAGCGCCCGCAACTGATCTGCGGCCTGGTCGCGGCTCAGCGCATCCAGCGTTCCCGTCAGCACGAAGGTTTTGCCCGCAAAAGGTCGGTTAACCGCCAAGGTCGCCGCCGTTTCCGGCCACCGGACTCCGGCAGCTTGCAACCGGGCGATCACATCCCGATTGTGCGATTCCTGGAAAAAGGCATGGATGGCGGCGGCGACCACCGGTCCAACATCCGGGGTTTGTTGCAGGCGATCCCTGTCGGCAGTTATCACCGCATCCAGGGCGCCGAAATGCCGCTCCAAAGTGAGCGCGGTGGATTCGCCCACCTCGCGAATTCCCAGCGCGTATAGAAACCGCGCCAGCGTGGTGGTCTTGCTCCGTTCCAGCGCCTCGATCAGCTTAGTAGCGGATTTGGCGCCCATGCGTTCCAATCCGGCCAGCGCTAATTCATCCAGCGCATAAAGATCGGCAGGATCGTGCGCCAGGTTCCGTTCCACCAGTTGATCCACCAGCTTGTCGCCCAATCCTTCGATATCCATCGCGCGACGCGAGGCGAAATGACGGAGGGCTTCCTTGCGCTGAGCGGGACAGTACAGACCGCCGATGCAGCGCGCCACCGCTTCCCCTTCCGGNNTCGCCGACCCGGACATCCTTGCGCGTCACCTCGTCGGCGTTGTGCAAGGTCGCATTGGTGACGGTGACGCCGCCCACGAACACCGGCTTGAGCCGCGCCACCGGTGTTATCGCGCCGGTGCGCCCGACTTGCACCTCAATGGCCTCAACCACGGTCAACTGTTCCTGGGCCGGAAATTTGTGCGCCACCGCCCAGCGCGGCTCGCGGGTGCGGAACCCCAGTTGTCGCTGCCAGTCCAGCCGGTTGACCTTGTACACCACCCCGTCAATCTCGAAGGGCAGCGCATCGCGTTTCTCAGCGATAGCGCGATGAAACGCGATCAGCCCGGTCGCGCCCTGCACTGCTGCACGTTCATTGCTCACCGGCAGGCCCAAAGCGGCCAGCGCATCAAGCACCTCACTTTGAGTGGCGGGATATTCCCAGCCCTGCGTCTCGCCCAGCCCATAGGCAAAAAAGGACAGTGGCCGCTTCGCCGCCAGGCCCGGATCCAGTTGCCGGATGCTGCCCGCTGCGCCGTTGCGCGGATTGACCAGCGCAGGCAGTCCGGCAGCGCGCTGTCGGGCGTTGTAGCGCTCAAAGTCCGTGCGGCTCATGTACGCTTCGCCGCGCACTTCCAGCACTTCAGGCGCCGCACCATGCAGCCGGAGCGGCACCGACTTGATGGTGCGCACGTTCTGGGTGACATCCTCGCCCGTTTCGCCGTCGCCGCGCGTAGCGGCCTGCACCAGCACCCCGTTCTCATAGCGCAGGCTGAGGGCCAGGCCGTCGAACTTCAGTTCGCAGGCGTATTCAACCGGCGCTGCGTCTGCGCTCAAACCCAGATCACGCCGCACCTGGGCATCAAAGGCCAGCGCGCCGCCGGGTCCGATGTCCGTTTCAGTGTGAATGGACAGCATGGGCGTCCGATGTCGCACCGGCGCAAAAGCATCGAGCGGTTTGCCACTCACCCGTTGCGTCGGCGAATCAGCGCTGCATAGCTCAGGGTGCGCCGCTTCGAGCGCCTGTAGCTCCTGAAACAGCCGGTCATACTCGGCATCGGGGATTTCCGGGGCATCCAGAACGTAATAGCGGTTATTGTGTCCGTCGATTTGGTCGCGCAACCAGGCGACGCGAAGCTGAATATCGGAAGAAGCCGCCATTGTCATGATCCCGCCGCTATTCGTGCGCCTGCGCCCACGCCCGCAGTCGCTGCTCCAGATCGCTGACTTCATCGCGCAGATGCATCAAAGCCCGGTTGTTCATCCGGTTGCGGCGGCCATCGCAAATCACGCCGGCCAATTTTTGCGCCCACTGGTCGGCGGTGAGTACCAGCAAATTCAGCGCCTGGGTTCCCTCCAGCGGGCCGGGCAGGTTCATGAACAGCAACAACCCCGGCGTTTTCAATTCGTGTAGCGTCTGTAGATCGAATGAACCGGGTTCGCGCAGGTGCGCCAGACTGAATACCGGCGTATCGGCGCTGGATTCCCCATCCGCGAAGCGCTCGAACAGACCGCTTGCGCCGAGCCGGAACTGCAATTCCTCGGCAACCGCCTGGATGCGCGGCCCTCGAAAGGGGCGATGCGGCGCCGCCATCACCGTCAGAACCACCGTCATGTGCGGCGGTTTTTCCGGAACCGGGCTGGGCGGCGCAAGCGGCTCCGATTCAGCATCGGCGCCTGCGTTAGTCAATGCAGGGCGGGGATCGCTCTCACGCCGGATCGTCCGAATTTCCACATCCACCAACGCCTTGTCCGCGAGATGATGATCGGGCGTGAGGTAGCCTAAATCGCCAAAATCATGTTGTACCGGCGCATAGTCGTCGTGTGCAAGCGGCGCTTGGGTTTCGCCCAGCGCCGGCTCCCGCTCTGGCCGACGACGACGGTTACGGATACCCTCCTTGATGCTGGATCGGATACCCCAAAGATAAATCAAGGCTACGACCACGATGCCGATGCCGGTCAGCAGCCATTGCAACTGTGTTTTGTCCATTTCCATAAATCGAAAGCCCCAAGCCACACCGCTCAAAATGTTGCGTCACAATAAAATTATAAAACCAAGCCCCCATATCGGTCAGGACTGGGGGCTATGCACACCGCCGTTTATACTGAAATCATGGCGCTTTCACAAATCCACTTAACTGACCATGGCCAGCCGCACCGCTTCATCAACATCCACCGCCACCAGCCGCGATACCCCGGGTTCTTGCATGGTCACGCCGGCCAGGTGCTGGGCGATGGCCATGGTGGACTTGTTGTGGGTGATAAAGATGAACTGCACTCGCGCCGATATGTCCTGAACCAGCGCGCCGAAGCGACCGACATTGGCTTCATCCAGCGGCGCGTCCACCTCATCCAGCAGACAGAACGGCGCTGGATTAAGCTGGAAGATGGCGAACACCAGGGCAATGGCAGTTAACGCCTTCTCGCCGCCGGACATCAGGCTGATCGAACCGATCCGCTTGCCGGGCGGCTTGGCCATGATCGCCACCCCGGCGTCCAGCACATCCTCGCCGGTCAGTTCCAGATGCGCCTGCCCACCGCCGAACAGGCGTGGAAACAGTTCCTGTAAACCGACGTTCACCTGCTCGAAGGTTTCCCGGAAACGGGCGCGGGTCTCGCGGTCAATTTTGCGAATGGCGTTTTCCAGAGTGGTCAGCGCCTCCAGCAGATCGGCATTTTGCGCATCAAGATACTGCTTGCGCTCCGACAACTGGGCAAATTCCTCTATCGCCGCCAGATTGATCGCGCCCAAACGCTGAATCCGTCGCTCCACCTGCTCCAGCCGCGCCAGCCAGTCGCTTTCAGCCGCCACCGTCGGCAAGGTGGGCAGCACCGTTTCCGGGTCGCAGGCCAGTTCGCTCAACTGTTCGCGCAGATTCTGTTGACGAACCCGCGCTTCGCCCAAAGCCAGACGTTGTTGTTCAAGGTCGCGGCGCTGGGTTTCCGCCTGCCGTTCGCAGCGGCTGCGGGCCTGCTCGCCTGNNGCGTTCCACAGCCAACCGTTCCCGCCGCGCCTGCAACTGCTGCCATTGCGCGTGCAACCGCGCCAAAGCCTGTTCGGTCGCGGCCACCCGCACCCGCAGCGATTCGAGCGCCGCCGCCTGTTGCGCTCTCTCCTGTCGCGCCGCATCAGCCCGAATGCGACAGTCCCGAAGGTTAAGCTGCGCCTGTTCGCGCACCGCGCTCAGTTCCGCCCGTTCCGCCTGCAAGCTCTCCAGCATCAGCAGCGCCTCTTCCAGCCGCGACCGCGCCTGTTCCACCTGCTCCTGATCCTGTTCGCCTTGATAGGTCAATTCGGCCAGTTCTGCGGTCAGCGCCGCATGACGGGCGCGGGCCTGCTCGCGGCGAGCCTGCGCCGCGTTCCAGCGTCCCTGCGCGGCGGCGTGATCGCGGTGCCCCTGATTGACCGCCTGCTGAGTCTGGCGACGTTGCTGCTCAAGGTCGTGCAGGCGGGCGCGAATCGCTTCCAGGTGCGCATCCTGCTGCTCCAGGGTGGCCGTATCCTCACGCAGCGCGGCTTCCAACTGACGGATTTCCCGCTCGCGCCCCAGCATCCCGTCATCGCCGCCGCCCGGCGCCAGCCGCAGCCAGCGGCGTCCGCACCACACGCCCTGCGGCGTTACCACCGTTTCACCGTCTCGCAATTCAGAACGACGCGCCAGCGCTTCCGCAACGGTGCCGGCGGTCTGCACGCCCAGCAGCAGATCAGCCAGCGGCCACGGCGCATGGAGGCGATCCGCCAGTTCCGTCGTCACCGGCGCATCCGCCGCCGACACGGAAGCAGTTTCAAACAGGGTGAGATGACCTTGCGCGAGCGCAGTGGCGGCTTGCGCCGGCCCGTCGAGGCAGGGTACGCAAACCGCGTCCAGATAGCCCGCCAGCACCGTCTCAACGGCGGCTTCCCAGCCTGAATCCACCTCCAGGCACTCCGCCAGCCGTGGCGCTTCGGCCAGCCCCTGATCCCGCAGCCAGTCGCCCAAGCCGCCTTCGCCTCGACCCAGCGCCACTTCCTGCAAGGTGTGCAGCGCCGCCAGTCGCCCGCGCCCCGCCTGCAACCGCTCGCGCAGGGTTTGCGCGGCCAGGCGGGTTTGCCGCTGGGTCTCGCCTGCCGCAGACTGCTCGGCTTCAATCCGGGCCAGAGCCTCCTGATCGCGCTGCAAGCGTTCAGCCGTGGTCTGTTCGTCCACAGCCAGATCGGCGATTTCGTGGTCAAGTTCGGCATCCGCCAGTTGCCGCGCTTCAAGCTGAAGCCGTTCCAGGCGCCGTTCGCCCTGCAACAACTGCCGATCCAGATGCTCGATCCGGGTGCGTTCCACGTCGGCTTGCCGCTGGGCGTCACTCTGCTGCCGGTTAAACGCTTCCCAAACCGCCTGGCCCTCGCGCAGGGTGTTTTCAGCAGCGGTCAGCGCAGCGGCGGCGTCCGCCTCGACGGTCAGCGCCTGCGCCCAGACGGGTTCGGCGGCGGTCAGCGCAGCGGCCCATTCCTCGGCCTGTACCCGATCCTGCGCCTGTTGCGCTTCGATCTGGACCAGGGCGCTTTCGACTTGACTCCAGTCCTCTTCCCGTCGCTGGCGCAATTCGCGCTGGTGGCGCAGAAGCTGTTCGAGGCGGTTGATTTCCGCGCCGGCCTGGTAATAACGCCCCTGGGCCGCGTTGAAAGCGTCGTTCAAATCGGCCCGCCGCAGCCGTCCCGCTTCCAGTTCCGCTTCCAGCCGCCGTTGTTCGGCCACTATCGCTTCCAGCGCGGTTTCCCGCTGGCGCAACTCGCGGTCGCGGTTGTCAACATCGGCTTGCAGATTCCGCCAGCGCAGGCCGAGCAGTTCCGCCCGTAACTGGCGCTCCTCGGCGCGCCAGTCACGATACTGCTCGGCGGCGCGGGCCTGGCGCTGGAGATGCTGGAGTTGCCGACCCAGTTCCTCGCGCACATCGTTCAAACGGTCGAGATTTTCGCGGGTATGGCGAATGCGGGTTTCGGTCTCGCGGCGACGCTCCTTGTACTTGGAAATGCCCGCCGCCTCCTCCAGAAAAACCCGCAGGTCTTCCGGGCGGGATTCGATCACCCGCGAGATCATGCCCTGCTCGATGATGGCGTAGCTGCGTGGCCCCAGCCCGGTGCCCAGGAAGATATCGGCGATATCGCGGCGACGGCAGCGGGCGCCGTTGAGGAAGTAGCTGGATTGGCCGTCGCGGCTGACCGACCGTTTGATGGCGATTTCGCCGTAGCTGGCCCAGAGTCCGCCCAGCCGACCTTGGCTGTTGTCGAACACCAGTTCAATGGCGGCCTGTCCGACGGGCTTGCGGCTGGCTGAACCATTGAAGATCACATCGCTCATCGTTTCGCCGCGCAGGCTGCGGGCTGAGCTTTCCCCCATCACCCAGCGCACGGCGTCAATGATGTTGGATTTGCCGCAGCCGTTAGGGCCGACGATGCCGATGAGATTACTGGGCAGATGCAGCACGGCGGGATCCACGAACGACTTGAATCCCGCCAGCTTGATCGTACTCAGACGCATGAAGAGACCAGCAATTGCAAAGCGCGGGACCCTAGGATCGGCGCAACAGGGGTTGCAACACCGCTTCGATGGCTTCCATATCCGGGATGATGACCGGCAGGTCCTGGTAGAGCGCCCAACTGAGAATCCCCGGGCGATGCGATTCGGAGGCAGCGACGTCCGGGTCCGGTTTGATATCCTGACGCCGCAGGTTGAGCGGGCGTGGGGCCGAGGTGCCCAGAACGCCAAAGTACGGCAGCTTGGAATCAGCGCCCAGGGTGTTGACGATGATGATGCGGGAATTGAGATCAGCTTCCGCCTTCACCCGAAAGATCAGCCGTCCCAGACTGACCAGCGGCGTGGTCAGGTTACGCCACAGCATGGCGCCGGTCACCCAGTGCGGCGCCATCTCGATTTGCAGGGGCGCAGCGAAGGGCAGAACTTCAGCGACCAGACTGTTGGGCAGGATGACCTGCCCGCCCTGTACCGTGATCAATAAACAGCGTAGGTTTGAAGAGGCTTCCATAACGTGTCCATAAAAGCGGTGTGAGCGGCGAGCGGCAAGCGGTGCGCGGTGTACTTTACCCGCTGTTCACCGCCCACCTTTTCAGGTGATCAACCCGAGCGCACGTTCGCCCAGAATCTTGCGGATGGATTGCATCAGCTGTTCTTCCTGATACGGTTTGGTCAGGTAGTCGTTGACCCCCAGCTTGAAGGCGCGTTCGCGGTGCTTCTCGCCGCTGCGCGAGGTCACCATGATGATCGGCATGTGCCGTAGATGCGGCTGGTTGCGGACATGGGCGACCACCTCGAAACCGTCCATGCGCGGCATTTCAATGTCAAGAATGGCCAGGTCGGGCACCTGGGTTTGCAGCATCGCCACCGCATCCAGGCCGTCTTTGGCGGTAATGGACTGGATGCCGTGGCGCTCCAGGATCCGCGCCGTCACCTTGCGCATGGTGATCGAATCGTCCACCACCATGATGCTGATTTTCTCCGATCGGGCTTCCTGACGCGCAGCGCGCAGCGCCCGGCTTTCCGCCTGCTTCTGAGCCTGCGAGCCGATGTTGCGCACCAGCGCCGCCAATTCCAGCACCACCACCACCCGCCCGTCGCCCAGTACGGTGGCTCCGGAAATACCGGACACGGCATTGAACTGCGGTCCAACCGGCTTGACGATGATTTCCTGGTTGCCCAGCACCGCCTCAACCTGCAGGGCAGCGCTCGCCTCCGCGCTGTGGAACAGCAGGGTCGGTGGGCGGCGGTCGCTGGTCTCCTCAAAGGGCAGAATATGATCGCTGCCCATCAGAATGCCCAGGTTGTGCAGCAGATAGCGCCGACCGCTGTATTGATGCTGGATGTGTTCGCCGGCCAGATAGGCCTGAAATTCGCTCTCCTTGATCCGGGTCACCAGTTCGATACTGAGCAGAGGGATGGCGTAGGTGGCTTCGCCCGCCCGCACCAGCAGCGCTTGAGTCACCGACAGCGAGAACGGCAGGCGGACGATGAAACGGGTGCCCTGACCGGGATCGGTCTGAATCAGCAGCGCACCGCGCATGGCCCGGATGGCCTCGTTCACCACATCCATGCCCACGCCACGCCCGGAGATCTGGGTCACTGCGGTAGCGGTGGAAAAACCGGGGCGCAACAACAGGGCAATCAATTCCTCCGGGGTCGCCGTCTGACCGGGCAGCAGCAGTCCCTTTTCCTCACCCTTGGCGCGAATCGCGCTGAAGTTCAGGCCGCCACCGTCATCGCCCAGTTCCAGCACCAGTTCGGCGCCTTCACGACGCAGGCTCAACGTGATCGTGCCGATGTCGGATTTACCGCCCGCTCGCCGCTGCTCCGGCGTCTCGATGCCATGCGCCAGCGAATTGCGCAGCATGTGTTCCAGCGGCGCGACCATATTTTCCAGTACGGTGCGGTCTACTTCCGATTCTTCGCCGCCGACCAGCAATTCGGCCCGTTTGCCCAAATCCTGGGACGCCTGCCGCACCACCCGGCGCAATCGTGGAATGATGCTGCCAAACCGCACCATGCCGGTGCGCATCAGGCCCTGCTGGATTTCCTTGTTGACCTTGCCCTGCTGATCAAGCAGCGTGGTGATGTCGCGGGCGTGATCGCCCAGGGTATTGCCGACATTGCCCAGATCATCGGCGATTTCCATGAGAGACCGGGCGACCTGTTGCAGCTCGGTGAAGCGATCCAGCTCCAGGGGATCGAATTCCATCTGGTGCGCCTTGGCGCCCTGATCCTGCCGCGACTGGATGCGGGCCTCGGCTTGGGTGGCAAGGTGAGTCACCTGCCGGCGCAAGCGGGCGATGGTCTGCTCCAGCTCATTGAGGTTGAGGCTCATCGCGCCGACGCCCTGATCGATGCGGGCGCGGAAGATGCTGCTTTCACCCATCTGGTTGACCAGGGTATTCAGCAGTGCAGCATTGACGCGAATGCTGTCGGCGGGCGCGGCGGCGGCATTTTTCTCCGCTGGCCGCGCCGCGACGGTTGCCGGGACCATCATGGGCGCAACCGGCGCGGAGGGCGCGACGACCTGGGGCCGCTCCGCCGGTTTGCCGCCGATCAGCCCCTGCAACTCCTCGATTAATTCCTGTCGCGCCGGCGGGCGAGCGCCGCTGACCACACCGGCCAGCATCTGGTGCAAACCGTCCAGGGCGCGCTGAACCGGATCCAGAATTGACGGCGACGCCTTGACCGTCCCCTTGCCGAGCGCATCCAGCACTGATTCTGCAGCATGGGCCAGATCGCCCACCATCATGAAACCGGCCATGCGCGAGCTACCCTTGAGGGTGTGCATCTCCCGGCGCAGATTGTTCAGCAGATCGGCGTTGTCCGATTCGCCGCGCAACCGTTGCAGGATAATGTCGCTGGAGTCGAGAATCTCGGTCGCTTCCGTCTGGAATACCTGAGCCAGCTCCTGATCCAGCTCGGTCATGGTGCGGAATGAACTTGGCTCCGCGACCATAGCTGCCGGGGCCGGGGCCGGCGCCGGCGCCGGGATGCTTGCCAGCGCAGCGGATGGCAATGCTTCGGCTGCTTCGCCGGCAGCAACCACATCCGCCAGGCTGTGCAGATCGGCGATCAATTCAGTCGCAGTCGCCGGACTGGTCCCGCTGGCCGCTTCCGCCAGCATCCGGTTCAGCCGATCCAGGGCATGTTGCAGGCTGTCGAGCACTACAGGCGTTATCCGTCCGCCGAACTTGCCGAGTGCATCCAGCACCGATTCGGCGGCGTGAGCCAGGTCGCCGATGGTCATGATGCCGGCCATGCGCGAGCTGCCCTTGAGCGTGTGCATGCCCCGACGCAGGTCGTTCAGCAATTCCGGTTGGTCGGGATTGACGCCGAGCTGTTGCAAAATAGCGTCGCTGGAGTCGAGAATTTCGGTCGCTTCATACTGGAAGACCTGCGCCATGTCTGCATCCGGCATTGCCAGCGCTTCCACAGCGGGTATCCGTTCCATCACCGGTTCGACTTCGGCCGGGGGCGGCGGCGGCAGCGGCAGCGGCGCGATTTCAATCCATTCGGTCGGTTCGACCGGCTCGACCGGTTCGAGCGCAGCGGGCGCGGCTTCGATGGGTTGCTCGCACAGCAACGCATTAACTTGTGCGCTCAACCGGGTCAATGGCGTCAAAGCCGCTTCAGCGGTCGCCGGCGTTTGGCTGACCAGCGGTTCCAGTGCGGCTGCCGCTGCGCCGACCAGGTCAGCGAGCGCCGAAGTGGCCGGTATCGTGCCATTCAGCACCTGACTCAGCAGGCTCTCGAATCGCCAGGCGAAATCGCCGATCACCGTAGCGCCGACCACCCGACCGCTGCCTTTGAGGGTGTGGAAGGCGCGCCGCAAGGTGGTGAGCGCCTCACGATTCTCCAGATGCTGCCGCCAGATCGCCAACTGCTCCTGGATCGCGGCCAGTTCGCTGCGCGCTTCTTCGAGAAACACTTCGGCGAATTCCGGATCGATATCAGGCGCAATCGCCCATTGAGCGGGTGGGGCGGCGGCCACTTCCGGTTCGGTTCGCAACAGCGCCTGCGCCCTTGCGGCCAGTGGCGCCAAGGCAGCCAGCGCATTCGCATGCGGCGCAACTTCACCCACCAGTGGGGCCAGCGCATCCGCCGCCGCCTCGATTGCGGCGCTAATCGCCGGGCTGGGGGGCAGGCTGCCGCCGATCACCTGGTTCAGCAGGTTCTCGAATTCCCAGGCGAAATCGCCGATTACCGCAGCGCCGACCATGCGGCCACTGCCCTTGAGCGTATGGAAGGAGCGCCGCAGGGTAGCAAGCGCCTCGTGATTCTCCAGATGCTGCCGCCAGACAGCCAACTGCTCCCGGATCACGGCCAGTTCGCCGCGCGCCTCTTCAAGAAATACCTCAATAAACTCCGGATCGGCATCGGTGAGACCGATCAGATCCACCAGCCCAGCCACATCCTCGCTCATGTTCGTATCCGGGTGCAGTGGAATCGCTTCAAGTATNNGGATCGACGCGACGGACATGGCGGTTGATATTTGCGCCAGCGTTGGCAGATGAAGCAGGGTTTCCAGTTGTGACAGATGCTCGTGCGCAGCATCCAGGACCGCAGCTGGTGCGGAATCGCCATTGCTCAGCGGCTCCAGGCAATATCCCAATCCAGCCAGGATGTCAGCGCAGACCCCGGTAATCAGCATTCCGTAATGCTCGGCAGCGCCAGCAGCCAGCGCTTCCACGATCCGATCCAGACGGTCGAGTACGAAAGCGGTTGGCGTCCAGTCACGATCGGCCAGCATCCGGCGCAGGTCGAGCAGGTCGGCGCGCAGCGCCTCCCAGGACTCAGGCTGATCGGCCGCCTGCTCCAAGGGGCCGGCAATCGTTTGCTGGAGCCGCTTCAGAGTGTCCTGCAGCGTGTAGATCGCGGGCGCTATTTCCGGCAGATGCGCTGTCTGAGCGCTGCTTCCGGTCGGTGCGGCGTATGGGTGCGTCCGCCGCAACGTCTCTACCGCTTCCGCCAGATCGGCATCGGGGCGCCGACTGCCCGGTGACAGGCATACTTCCAGATAGCCCGTTACCCGGTCGGTCGCCTGCCGCAACGCCGCCAGGTCCAGGGACGGGATCGTCCCGCTCATCCGATCCAGGACGACGGCGCGCATCTCATCCAGCAGAACGACCGCCTCGCGATGCTCCAGCGCCGCCAACGGGCCACGCACCTGTTCCAGGGCATCAGCCATCGTTTCAAGCGGCGCGGGTTCGGTAGGATCCACGCAATACGTATCCAGATCGATCTGAACCCGCCGCAAGGCAAACAGCAAATCATCTTTAACGGAACCTAACCGGTTATCGGCGACACGACGCGAAATCATCACGCTACCACCTCCGCGCGGAAAACTAGCCCATCGTGCGGGTTGTTGCCGTTCAGAAACGGGCTTACCGGGGCACAGCGCACGTTCGCATCCCGCCCCACGAGTTCAATCGGGCAGGCGGAAACCGGCCACTGATTGGCGCAGTTCCTGCGCCAGTTGATTCAGCGTACCGATGGCCGATGCGGTCGCTACGCTGCTCTCGGCGGTTTGACCGGTGATTTCGTTGATGGAAATCATGGCGGTCGACACCCGTGAGGCCATTTCCGACACTTGCCCGGCGGACTTGGAAATTTCGTCGATCAATTCAGCCAGCTTGGCCGACACTTTCTCGATCTCATCCAGCGCCTCGCCGGCTTTCTCCGCCAATCCCGCGCCACCCACCACTTCAGCGGTACTCTTCTCCATGGAGATGACCGCTTCGTTGGTGTCCGCCTGAATCGTTTTGACCAGGGTCTCAATGCGCTTGGTGGCGTTGCTGGACCGCTCCGCCAGCCGCTGNNTCAGCGCCAGGATGTTGGTCTGATCGGCAATGTCGTTAATCAGCGCCACGATATCGCCGATTTCCTGGGAAGACTCGCCCAACCGCTTGATGCGCTTGGAAGTATCCTGAATGTGTTCGCGGATTACATTCATGCCGTGGATGGTGTGCCGCACCCGATCCCCACCCTCATGAGCGATGCCCACCGATTTCTCGGCCACTTCGGCGGAAGAAGCGGTCTTGGCCGATACTTCGTCCATGGATTGCGCCATCTGCATCACGGTGGCGCTGACGTTTTCGATTTGTCGGGCCTGGATTTCGCTGGACTTGGCCAGCCGGTCCGCGATAGCGCTGGTTTCCTGCACCGCAGCCGCGACCAGTCCCGAGGTGTTGTTGATGGTGGACACCAGATCGCGCAGCGCCTCAATGGCGTAATTGACCGAATCGGCAATAGCGCCAGTGATATCTTCAGTCACGCTGGCCTGAACGGTCAGATCGCCCTCGGCCAGGTTGCCCAGTTCGTCGAGCAGCCGCAGAATGGCGTCCTGATTGCGGCGGTTCTGCTCTTCGGTTTCCTGCTTGCGGTTCTCGCTATCGATCAGCCGCTGCCGACTTTCACGGTTCTGAACGTAGAACAGCACCAGCAGCAGCGCCAGGGCGATAACGCCGAGCAGATAGGCGACCTGATAGTTGAGCGGGATACCGAGTACGCGCAGGTCACGACCGCTTGCAGTGTATTGCTCAAGCAGTTTGGTGGTGGCCTCCAGCAGGGCGTCACCCTTGTCGGAAATGCTCAGGGCGGCGCTCTGGACTTTGACCAGTTCCGGCGATTTCTCGACGATACGTGCGGTTTCGGCTTCGAGTGATTTGAACAGTTCGGTAAGATCGCCCAGTTTGCCGGCGCTGTCGGAGATGTTGACCCGGTCAACACCCAGTCGGGCATCGCCTTCCCGCATGCCCTTGAGTACCCGTCCGAACAGGCTGACATTGCGGCTGAACCGGTCGGCGGCGGCGGCGGCGCTCAGGCCCCCTTCCGTCAACATCCGCTTCAGATCGCTCTCGATCCGCTGTCCAAGAAGCAGCTGGTTGGTCGCCAAGTAAACCTGGCGCGGATCGACCCGGTTGTTGGCCAGACTTTTGGCGATGTCATCGGACAGGGTAATCATCTGCGTCAGCGAGCTTTCCAGCAGCGGCACGAAGTTGCTGACCGACACTACCGGTTCTCGCCCGGCCAGAATGGTGTCGATTTCAGTGCGGATCGGCTTCCAGCGATTCTCCAATGTGGCCAGATACGGCTGTATCACCTCTGGTGAAGGCGGCAATCCCAGGCTGGCGTTGCCGTTCTTCTCATCGTGTAATGCCTGCTCGAAGCGGTCGCGGCTGTCCTTGATCTTGGTGAACGCCACTTCCTTGCCGCGCGCCGCTTCAAGCGCCTCGGTGACGATGGCACGCGACAGCAGGCGTTGTTCGCTGGCGTGTTTGAAATACACTTCGTTCTGCTGGTTCTGCCGGGCCAGCGCCACGAAAATGACGCCCATCAACACGATGAACAACACCAGCGTACCCAGCAGCGTCAAATAAGTGACTGAAAACCCTCTCAATGCCGAATAATCTCGCGAATCACGCATTGTTATTTCTCGTTGCACCTAATCCCGACCGGCCCCGTCCGATACTCGACGGGGAAGTTCTCGAAAGTCTAGTTGGCCGCATTGGCGAATCGGGGATCCGTAAGCAGCGCGCTGGTGTTGAAGACCAGCCAGTATTGATTGTCATGCAGAAATGCCTCGGCAACATAGGAGCGCAGGCTTTCGTCCACCTTATCCAGCGTGGACAGCCGGTGCTGTGGACCGAAATGCCTCATGCCGACCACTTCATCCACCAGCAGACCATAATCCCATTCGCCGGCCCGCACCACGACGATCTGACTGCCCGGCAACTGCGCCGTAGGCCGACCGATCAGAAAATCCCGCAAATCGGATACCGAAATCACCTTGCCGCGCAGGTTGGCGATCCCCAGCAGCCAGCGCTTGACCCCGGGCACCCGGGTAATGCGGGGAACCGGGATGATTTCAGCGACATCGTCCATGGAGAATAGCAGGTTCCACGAACCGAGGCGCAACGCCAGCCGCCCGCGAATTTCCGATAACTGCGCATTGACCGCCACAACCGGCGCCCGCTCGCGCACACGCTGGTCAAGTTGCAACAGAATATCGAAGGGATGCAACGGAGGTGAGGCCGCAGGGGAGGGTATTGCCGCATCTGTCACAAGACTGTCCTCCGAACTGGATTCAGGCAGACGGTTGCGAACGATGATTCCGATGCGCCAGCCCGTTGATTTGAAATCATAGTAGAAGGGATTGGTCTTTTTTGCGCGATTTTTAGCATACTAACCATCACAATGCCACGACAGAAATCGTATTCGCCCATAACCTTATGGACCTGCCGACCATGACTCTCAAGCTTGGCGTGGTGATGGATCCCATCGCCACCATCACTATCAAGAAAGATACGACCTTCGCCATGCTGCTGGCCGCCCAGGCCCGGAACTGGGAGCTGCATTACTTCGAGCAGGCCGATTTGTATGCTCGCGGCAACGAAGCGTTCGGTCGATCCCGGCGGCTGCACATCCAGGACGACAAGCACGGCTGGTACGCTTTCCACGGCGAGTGCGAATTGCCGCTGGCGGAGCTGGACGTGATCCTGATGCGCAAGGATCCACCGTTCGACATGGAGTACATCTACACCACTTACCTGCTGGAACTGGCCGAGATCGCAGGGACGCTGGTGGTGAACAAGCCCCGCAGCCTGCGCGACGCCAACGAAAAATTGTTCGCCCTGCATTTCCCGCACTGCTGCCCGCCCACTCTGGTCAGCCGGGACCCGGCGCGATTCAAGGCGTTCCTCGGCGAACAGCAGGACATTGTGGTCAAGCCGCTGGACGGCATGGGCGGCGCGTCGGTGTTCCGGCTTG
>DEHY01000064.1 GCA_002352185.1 Competibacteraceae bacterium UBA2788 | reverse complement strand
GAGCCGCTGGGCTTCGCGGTCGAGGAGGCCGCCGACGGACGCGAAGCCATCGCGGTCTGGGAGCGCTGGCGCCCGCACCTGATCTGGATGGACATGAGGATGCCGGTGCTGGACGGGCGGGAGGCGACCCGGCGAATCAAGGCCGCACCGGGGGGCCAGGAGACCAAGATCGTGGCGTTGACCGCCAGCAGCTTCGAGGAAGAGCGCGCCGAGTTCTTGGCGGCGGGTTGCGACGATTTCCTGCGCAAGCCGTATCGGGCGGCGGCACTGCTGGAGCTGCTGGAGAAACACCTGGGCGTGCGCTACCTGCGCGCCGAGGCCGGGGCAGTAGCAGAATCGGCGGAACGGCTACCGGACGAGAACGCCCTGGCCGAGGCGCTGCGGGCCTTGCCCGGTGAATTGCTGGCCCGGCTGGAGCAGGCGGCGGTGCGCGCCGAGATGGGCGAGATCGACCGGCTGATCGAGGAAGTTGCCGGTCACAACCGGCCGGCGGCAACCCGGCTGCGGGCCTTGGCCGACGACTTCGAGTACGCCCGCATCGCCGCGCTGGCCGCTGCGGCCACGAGCGCGCCCACCCCGAAAAGCCCGTGAACGCCTTTATCGAGCGCCCGGATCGAGAGTCTGGCCGATGGTTCCGAGAGCGGCGCTGGCTGGCCCTTGCCCCGATTGCCGCCCAACGATCTGGCGGCAGCATGGCCGCCTGTAAACCCGTAAAGCTCCTTTCAAAATTCGAACGCACCCAAAATCGTGGGAGATCATGTCATGAAGCGGATCATCACCAAAAAAATCGCGCCGATAGCCCTGCTCTCGTGTTTGGCATTGCTGCTGGCGTTTCTTTTTTTGAAAGCCACTCCCGAGCCGGAGCGCCCTCCGCTTCGAGTGGAGTGGACGTATTGGCCGGGTTTTTACCCGATGGCCATTGCCGTGGAATCGGGGCTATTCGAAAAATATGGGGTCAAGATCGAGCCGCTACTTTATGATTCCGGCGCAAAGGCGCGGTCTGATTTTTCAGCCAAGCGGCTCGACGGCGCCATGCTTGCCACGGGCGACATTCTGCAATTGGCGACCGAGATGCCCATCAAGATAGTGTTGCTTGTCGATAATTCGGCCGGGGCGGACCAGGTCGTCGCCAAGGCGGAGATCGCGTCGGTGGCCGATCTGCGCGGCAAGCGTGTCGGCTACACGCCGGGGGATTTTGGCGAATTGTTTGTCATCAGGATGCTGGAACAAAACAGCTTGACCACGCGAGACGTCACTCTGGTCACCATGAAATCGGAGGAGGTACTCGACGCCCTCGGCAAAGACCTCATCAAGGCGGGGAACACCTGGGAGCCGTATGCATCGAAAGCCGTCAGCGCCGGCCACCATGTGATCTTCACCAGCGCCAGCACGCCGGGTTTGATCGTGGATACGGTCATGTTTCACGCTTCGGTGGTGAAAGAACGCCCCGCCGATATTCGGGCTTTCGTCAAGGCTTGGTTCGAGGCAGTTGAATTTTGGGAAAAAAATCCGGAGATAGCAGCCCGGATGATCGCCAAACAGACCGGCCTCAAACCGGAAGAGGTATCAAAGGAAGGAGTGAAGCTTTTTACCTTGACGGAGAACAAAGTGGCTTTCAAACGCAGTCAAGATCTCACTTCGGTCCATACCAGCACCCAGGCTTACATCGATTTGTTCGTCGCCAAGGGAACGCTGAGTTCCATCCCCAAGCTCGATGAATTATTCGATCCATCCTTTCTCGAATAGCCAATGGTTCTCATGGCTTGGCAAGAAAAATGAATCAATCGCCTCCGCCATCAAGGCTTGGTTCAAGTCGAATACGCACCATGCGCTCCAAGTTGAACAATCTCAATCTGCGCTCCAAGCTGATTGGAGTTTTTTTGATCGTTGCGTTGATACCTATCATTCTATTGGGTATTTGGAATTACGAGCGGGTTCGATCGACTCTGATCGAGCGGGGGCAAACGGAGCTTTTGGGGGCTGCCTCACAGAAAGCGGTGATCATCGACAATTTTATCAAAACCAGCCGTGATGCCGTCAAGGCGGAAGCGCAGCTCCCCGACGTGGTCGATTATCTCAGCTTGCCACCCCGCGAGCGCGGCGGTACCGAAATGGAATCCAGGGCGTTAAGAACGTTAAACGCCCTTTACACCAAGAACCCGACCTTTATTTTGTCTTACACCTTGTTGGATCGAACCGGCAGGGAAGTCATCGGCACGGAGCCAGTCGCCATCGGCTTGGACCGATCGAACCAACCCTACTTCCAGGAGCCGCTCCTGAGCGGGTTTCCCTATGTCTCTCCGGTACAATTTCCCATCCCCAACCACCCCGAAAAAGCCAAACTCTATTTCAGCAGTCCGATACGTCACGAGATAACCCGAGAGACGGTGGGCATACTCGTCATTTGCTACGACGCGAGCATCCTGCAATACCTGATCATTCAAGGCGCCGACTTGGCCGCAACGAAAATTTCCGTGGTATTGCTGGATGAAAATCTGGTCCGATTGGTCGACACCAGCGACTGGCAACTCACCTATAAATTCGTGACGCCGATCACCCCGGCCGAAGCGCTCCTCCTCAAAGCGAGCCACCGCCTGCCCGACTGGTCCACGGACTTACTGTCCACGGATTTACCGGATTTGGCATCCGGCATCCGGCGGGCAACCTTGGATAAGCCCCATTTCAGCGGCTTTCTCTATCCTGATCACGTCCTGCGCCAGGCAGCGACGGTGGGATTGCAGTGGCGGCCCTGGCGGGTGGTGGTGATTCAGGAACAATCCGCTTTGCTAATCCCGGTGGATGCCCAAGCACGGGATGCTTTATGGTTGTTGGTTCTGATCGCTGGAACGGTCATCGTGGTAGCGGTATTTGTATCCCAATGGCTGGCTAAACCTATTACACGCTTAACTCAAGTCGCCATCCAGGTCACGGCCGGAAATTTAAACGCCCAAACCCCGATTAACACCCAGGATGAAATCGGTACCCTGGCCAGAGCTTTCAACAGCATGACGAGCCAGCTACGCCAGCTGATAGGCTCCCTGGAGCGCCGGGTGTTGGAGCGTACCCGGGAGTTGGAACACAAACGGCAAGTACTCCAAACCCAAGCGGTTGAACTGGTTCAGGCCAAGGACGCCGCCGAGGCGGCCAACCGGGCCAAGAGCGCATTTCTGGCGAACATGAGCCACGAGCTGCGCACGCCGCTGAACGCGGTGCTGGGCTACTCCGAGCTGCTGCTGCGCGACGCAGCCGGCGGCTGGGAGCGGCTGTCGCCGGGCCAGGCGCAACACCTGGCCACGGTCCACCGCAGCGGCGAGTACCTGCTGACCCTGATCAACAACGTGCTGGACCTGTCGCGGATCGAGGCGGGACGAACGGTGATCAACCCGAGCGACTTCGACCTGCACGAGCTGCTGGCCGGGCTGGAGGGCATGTTCGCGCTCAAGGCGACGAGCAAGGGGCTGGCGCTGCGCTTCGAGCGGGCGGCGGACGTCCCCCGCCACGTCCGCACCGACGAGCTGAAGCTGCGGCAGATGCTGATCAACCTGTTGAGCAACGCCTTCAAGTTCACCGAGCGGGGCGGGGTCAGCGTCCGGGTGAGCGCGTCCCCGCCGCCCGGCTCGGAGGGGCCGGCCACGGTGCCGCCCGGCGAATTGCGCCTGACCTTCGAGGTGGCCGACACCGGCCCCGGCATCGCCGCCGAGGAGCTGGCCGGACTGTTCCAGCCCTTCGCCCAGTCCGCCAGCGGCCGGAAAGTGGAGGAAGGCACCGGGCTGGGGCTGGCCATCACCCGGCAATTCGCCGAGCTGCTGGGCGGCCGGATCGAGGCGCGCAGCGCGGTCGGCGCGGGCAGCACCTTCACCTTCACCATCGCCGCGCACGAAGCGGCGAACCCGGAGCGGGCGCCCGAACCGGAAAGTCGGCCGGTGCTGGGGCTGGAACCGGGTCAGCCGAGCTATCGCATCCTGGTGGTGGACGACGACGCCAACGGCCGGCGCCTGCTGGCCCAGATCCTGGAGCCGCTGGGCTTCGCGGTCGAAGAGGCCGCCGACGGCCAGGCCGCCGTGGCGGCGTGGGAACGCTGGAAACCGCACCTGATCTGGATGGACATGCGCATGCCGGTGCTGGACGGGCGGGAAGCCACCCGGCGGATCAAGGCCACGCCGGAGGGCCGGGAGACCAAGATCGTGGCGCTCACCGCCAGCAGCTTCGAGGAAGAGCGCGCCGAGTTCCTGGCGGCGGGCTGCGACGACTTCCTGCCCAAGCCGTATCGGGCGGCGGCATTGCTGGAGCTGCTGGAAAAGCACCTGGGCGTGCGTTACCTGCGCGCCGAGGCCGGGGCAGTAGCAGAATCGGCGGAACGGCCACCGGACGAGAACGCCCTGGCCGAGGCGCTCGAGATGCGCCACGTGGCCCAGTTGGTGGAGGAGGTGGCGACCCATGATCCGGCGCTGGCCGTGCGGCTCAAGGCCCTGGCGGATGATTTCGAGTATGCCCGGATCGCCGACTTGACCAGGCAGGTCCGGACGCCGGTCGGGAGCGAGCCATGAGCGCCGCCGTTGCCGAGATACTCATCGTCGATGATCAGCCGCAGAACCTCCAGCTGTTGGCGAACATTCTCTCGAGGGAGGGCTACCGCATGCGTCCGGCGCCGAGCGGAACGACGGCACTGCGCTCGGCGGCGGCCAAGGCGCCGGATCTGGTGCTGCTCGATGTCCATATGCCGGGCATGGACGGTTACGAGGTATGCCGGCGGCTGAAGGCGGAGGCAGGGACGCGGGACGTGCCGGTGATATTTCTGAGCGCGGCGAGCGACGAGGAAAGCGTGGTCGAGGGTTTTGCGGCGGGGGGAGTGGACTACATCGCCAAGCCGATCCGCAGTGAGGAAGTGATTGCGCGGGTGCGCACGCAGATGGAGCTGTCGATGCTGCGCCAGCGACTGGAGCAGCGCGTCGCGGAGCGCACCGAGGCATTGGCGAACGCCAACCGGGCGCTGCGAGAGAGCGAGGAGCGGCTTGCCCAAGTGTTCGAGGCAACGCGGGACGGAGTATGGGACTGGGACATGGCGAGCGGGGGGCTGTTTCTCAGCGACCGCTGGTATGGCATGCTCGGTTACACGCCCGGCGAGTCGCGGCCCGTCTTGGCCGCCGCCCTCGGCCGGCTGGCGGACAACTACGACTACCAGACCATCCTGGATGCGCTGGAGTGCGCGCCGGAGCGCACGCGATGAGTGCGATGGACCTCAGCATGCCGGTGATCGATGCTCGCCGTGCGCCGTGCAGACCCCGTTCCGGCGGCGCGAGGGGAAGAGTATTCGTTTCGGTGTCCTCTCCGGCGCCGGCCTTGGCCTGTTTCACCTCAGCGCCAACCCAAGCGACCGTGACCACTGCAATTCGCCGGGTCGACTCTATAAGGAATCGGCATGACCAACACTCATTCAGATGCACATCTGTCTGGCAACGATGAAAGAACATCCTCGCCTGAAACAATGAAAACAGCGAAGGGCGAAATCGCCGGTACACTCATCCTCGGTATTGTCGCCGCATTCTATGATCTCAGAGCCCTCCCGCAGGGTGGGCTAAAACTGGATATCGCCGATATCGATCCGGAAAAGTGGTATCCCTACTCCATGTGGGTCGATATCCATCAATCCATCGAGCGAGCGATCCCGGGGGCTCCTAGTCTGCTATTTCGCGGCGGCATTAACTTCCTGCGCATCTGGTATGAACAAGGTCCGGGAAAAAACATGATTCACTCGACTATGGACTGGCTTCGCTTGAACAAGCATAGCGAAGGTTACAATTCGGTGATTCGCGGGGGCTCCCCAGACGAAATCGGTTTTAGCGCTACCTTGTTTTTGGACGAGGAAGCGGGCATTCTTATCCAAGAAAATGTATCACCACAGTCACCTGATTTCGTCAAGGGGATATTCTACGGTGGATGTCTCATTTTTGACGATATGGAATTCGTCGATATCGAAGAATCTCACGATACTTACGCCCCCAACCCGCTTTTTTTAAGAGTCATCCTTACGATCCGGTTTCGCAAAAAAAATAAAGAAAGCTATAACGATTTGGAACGACGTATAGCTAATCTTTCGCCCGAAGCAAAATTGACGGTAGTCCTGTAAAAAGTAGT
>DEHY01000113.1:735-4886 GCA_002352185.1 Competibacteraceae bacterium UBA2788 | reverse complement strand
TGCCGCAGTTCCAGGTGGGTGTGTACCCGCGCCAGCACTTCGATGGGGTTGAAGGGTTTGGTGATGTAGTCTACCCCGCCGGCGGCAAAGCCTTGGATCTTGTCGGCGGCTTCGTTCAGGGCGCTGATGAAAATCACCGGGATGGCGCCGGTGCGGGGGTCTGCCTTTAACCGCTGGCACACGGCGTAGCCGTCCAGTTCCGGCATCCGCACGTCCAGCAGGATCAAATCCGGGATTTTGATCCCCACCGACCGTAGCGCCAGCGCTCCGCTGGAGGCCGGCCGCACTTGATACCCTTGCTCGGTGAGCAGCGTGGTGAGCAGCTTGAGGTTGGCGAGGGTGTCGTCTACGACCAGAATTTCGCAGGCGGATTTGTCAAGCATCGGGGCAAGCCTCGGAGTTCAGGGTGGGGTCAACAGGGCGCCGCCGCTGCGTCTGTCGAGCCTTCGATCAGGCGCAGCACCCCCTCGTGGTTTAATTCCCGGGTTTGGCCCAGCATCCAGGCTCACCGCGTCGGGGCGACGCAACCGGCACGGAGTATACGCCATCCGAGCCGCGCAGGCTGACAGGGCGATGAGGCAGTTGAAACACGGTTGAAAAACTCCCGGTCATGGCAACAGCAAGCCAAGTCGATCATTGCGCATAAAACAGGATGAGGGCTGACAACTGTTGAAATTTTCATTGACTTTCATGCTGTTTTGATTAAATTTATCCATGTTCTCAGGAACCTACCGCCAGTTGGGCGGGAAGTAACGCTTGTGGAGAGGGCGTGAGACCTGGGGGAGCATGCGGTCGCCTCATCGGCGTAAAGCTCCCCACCCGTGGGGAGTTTAAGTGGCGAAAACCAAGCCGTACCCTTGGGCAACCTCGATGAAGCAAGAAATCACTCATGGAATAAAAAGCCATGGTTGATGCAACGGAACCAGGATTGACGCGCCAATGGACGTCCTCGCCCCACGCCGGGCGCTCCTCCTTAAATCCCGCTCTGCAATGCAGCCTCGATGGACTCGTAATTAAAAGCATCGGCATGTTGGCGCAAGAGATTACCCAGGGCGGCGTCCCGTTCGGCCACGCGCTCAATCAGCGCGTCGATGCGTCGAGTGTCCAGGGCCACCAGGGCCTCCGCCAGTTCCCGCCGCAGGTCTTCCGGCAGCGCCGCCAGCGCCACCCGATCCGGCGTGGTTGCCGCCGTTGCAATGGTCGTTGCCGCACGCTCCTGGTAAACATAGCGCACGCCCAGATAGCGGGCGATGCAATCGAAGATCACGGCGCTGCGCACCGGTTTATGCACCACGTCGTCCATCCCGGCGGCCAGCATTTCTTCGTGCTGTTCGGCGAACACCGAAGCGGTCAGGGCGACGATCCTGACTTCGCGCCCTCCGTCCAGAGCCCGGATGCGCCGGGTGGCTTCCAGCCCGTCCATCTCCGGCATGCGCCGATCCATCCAGATGAAGTGCGGCCGCCACGCCTGAAACAGCGCCACGCCCCGCGCTCCGTTTTCGGCGATCCGGGTCTGGAACCCCACGCTTTCCAAACTGCAGCGCAGCAGCAGAGCGCTTTCGGGCTGGTCTTCGACAATCAGGATGCGGTAGTCCGGCTGGCCCGGTTCCAGACCGATCACTTCGCCGTGATCTTCCGCAGCGTCCGGCGTCTCGGACTCGGCGACCGCTTCGACCGGCAGCTCAATCCGGAAACAACTGCCCTGCCCAAGCCGGCTGGTCAGCGTGAGTCGGCCGCCCAGTAATTCTACGAACTGCCGGGTGATCGCCAGCCCCAGCCCGGTGCCCTTTTGGGCGGATGCCTTGCCTGCCTGCACGAAGGGGTCGAAGATGTGCGCTTGATCGTCGGCCGCGATGCCGGGGCCGCTGTCTTCTACTTCGATCAACAAGCGAACGCCACTCGGGTCCGGCGCGACGCCCAGGCGCAGGGTCACGCCGCCTTCCTGGGTGAATTTGATGGCGTTGCCCAGCAGGTTGACCAGCACCTGGCGCAGCTTGGCTTCGTCGCTGCGCACGTAGCGGGGAACCTCGGGTGTGCGCGTGCGTTCCAGCAGCAGTTGCAACCCCTTGTCGGTGGCGCGCACCTGCATCAGGTCCACGACGTCGCGGGTCAGGGCATCGAGATCGAAGGGCGCCATGTCCACCTGAATGCGCCCGGCTTCGATCTTGGCCATGTCGAGAATGTCGTTGATCAGCGCCAGCAGGTGTTCGCCGCTGCGGTTGATGATGTCCAGGTTTTGCCGCTGGGGATCGGCCACCGCCGCGTCCCGCCGCATCAGCGCCGCAAAGCCCAGAATCGCGTTCAGCGGCGTGCGCAATTCGTGGCTCATGTTGGCCAGAAACACGCTTTTGGCCCGGTTCGCCGCTTCCGCTGCGTCCTTGGCTTGCGCCAGTTCCGCCGTGCGTTGCCCGACCAGTTCTTCCAGATGGTCCCGGTAGGCCAATAATTCCGCTTCCGCCCGCTTGCGCTCGGTGATGTCGTTGAAAATCGCCAGGGTCTTGCCCCCGATCAGGGCGCCCATCACATCAGCCACGCACACCGAGCCATCGCGGCAGACAATGTTGATGTCGTTGACCGCGAAGTCCGATCCGTCGAGCCGGGCTCTCTCCATGCCCGCCAGCCATCGATCCAGCACACCCTGCCGATAGGCCGGATCGGGATAGGCGCGCACGAACCATTGTTCGACAGTCGATAGGTCCTCGCGCCGATAGCCGAAGCGTTCGATGAACCGGGCGTTGAAGTATTCAATGTAGCCCTGCTCGTCGGCAACCGCCATCGCCATCGGTGATGCCTGGATCAGGCGACGGAATTTGATTTCGCTCTCCCGTAGCGCGTCCTCCGCCTGCCTGCGCTCGGTGATGTCCCGGCCCACGCCGACGATGGCCACGACCTGGCCCCGCTCGTCCAGCACCGACCGGTCGGCCCACCCGAACCAGCGCCAACCCGCCTTGGTCAGGGCGCGCTGCTCGTGGTATTCCTGGTAGGGTGGCCGGAACAGCTCCTCCATGGATTTGGCCGTCGACTCCCAGTCGTCCTCGTGTACCAGAGGCATGAAAGTCCGACCCAGCAGTTCCGCCTCAGTCTTGCCGAAGACCTGACAGTAAGACGGGCTGACGAACAGGAAGCGGTTTTCCGGATCGACCTTGACGATCAGGTCGGTCTGGTGGTCAACCAGCAGCCGGTATTTCTCCTCGCTGGCCCGCAGCGCCGCCTCGGCGCTCTTCCGCTCGGCAATCTCGACCTTGAGGTCGGCGTTGGCGCGGGTCAGGTCAGCGGTGCGCTCGGCGACGCGCTCTTCGAGCCGCTGGTTGAGTTCCAGCAGGGCAGCCTCGGCGCGCTGGCGCTCGGCAATCTCGGCCTGAAGCGCCCGGTTCTGGGCTTCGACCCGCGCCTGGAGGCGATACAACCGGAGTTGGGCATCGATGCGGGCCAGCACCTCTTCGGTCTTGTAGGGCTTGGTGACGAAATCCACCCCGCCCACGGCGAATGCCTGGACCTTGTTGACGGTCTCGTCGGCGGCGCTGAGAAAAATCACGGGGACTCCGGCCGTGCGTTCACTGGCCTTGAGGCAGCGACAGACTTCATAGCCGTCCATGCCCGGCATGTGTACGTCGAGCAGGATCAGATCGGGTGGCTCGGCAGCGGCGGTGGCCAAGGCGGATTCGCCGTCGATGACCGGACGGACCCGAAAACCCTGGTCTGACAACAACCGGGCTAAAAGCCGCAGCCCGTCGCGGTTGTCGTCAACCACCAGAATGCTGGCCGGTGGCTCCGTTCGCGTTTGGCTCATGTCGTTTCACCTGTTGGCCCCGGCGCGGCGAACATCGCCCGCGCCAAGCGGGCATTGATGGCCGCGCCAGCCAGGATGGCCCGGTCGGATCGGGGTGGGTAGCCGTTTACCTTCCTCCGCCTGGTTGCCGGAGAAGAGTTGGGTTACAGGTCTGGGTTGTCGGCGCGTGAATTGCGCCCCGCGATTTGTAGGTCAGGATTCGCTCCCGATCAAGCGTCGCGTCGTTCGGACCAGGTTTGTGATTTTGGCATACTCGAAGTCATCTGCCAGCACCTTGATCTGCTCGGCCACCATCGGACTCCGGGCCGCCGCCTCTTCCACCCACTGGGCGATCTGCTGCATCTCGGCGCGCACCGCCGCC
>DEHY01000113.1:0-647 GCA_002352185.1 Competibacteraceae bacterium UBA2788 | reverse complement strand
CTTGCGACCGGTGGCGGACTGGGTGAAGGGCTGAAACAACCTCGTCATTTCTTCAGCGGCGATCCCGGAGCCGGTGTCCGTCACTTCGAACCGCAGGCGAAGCGTGGAGGCCGATTACTTGATCAATGTGTGCTTTTTCATCACCGTATTGAACCTATCGACAAACCACTTGTGTTCATTGACAAACTTATTGGAGAAATACATTCCCAGCGGCATGTCTTTGCAAAGCACTTTCTTGTATTTGTCAGGATTGATCTTGTTATTCTTAAAATATTCGCCAATGACATCTTCATTCACGACCACGGCCTTGATCCTATTGGCATCGAGCATCTTGACCACCGCATCCATGGTTTCCGGCGTGCCGGATACTATGTAATTGTTATCCTGAAGATATTTACGCATATTCGTGCCAAGAAGGGCAGACACGGGTTCTTTTTTCTTGAATTCCAGGCTGTTTGGATCCACGTTGGACTCTTTGCTCAAGAACCAGTACCACTTCTGAGGCACAAAAGGAACTGAAAATGCCGCATAGCTGCCTCTCTCCTCATTCCACGAGGCGGCATAAAAAGCATCCGCATCGCCATCCCTGACCATGGCTTGCGCTCTCGACCACGGGTATATCGTAATTTGGTAGTCCTGTAAAAAGT
>DEHY01000092.1 GCA_002352185.1 Competibacteraceae bacterium UBA2788 | reverse complement strand
TTGAGGACGAACGCTACGAAGGCGCGCTGCGCGCCCGGCTCGATCTCGAAACCCTGCCAGCGCCGCTGCGCTTGTTCGCTTATCTTTCGGAAGACTGGCGGCTGAGCAGCGATTGGTACACATGGCCGCTCTAATCCGGCGCTGGACGCGCCGTCCAATCCGAGTGCTTGTTCTGGTTCGCCAGATCGCTCGCGGCCAGGGTTTGCTGCCGGCGCTGGCGCTGCTGGGGTTGTTGCTGATCATCCTGGTGCTGATGGGTCGCGCCACCACCAACTCGGCGCAGTTCGGGCGGATGTATTTCTGGCTGTTGTTGAGCGGCGCAGCGGGCTTGGGCGCGCTGGCCGTGCTGATTGCCTACAACCTGGTCAGCCTGATCCGCC
This sequence comes from Competibacteraceae bacterium UBA2788, assembly GCA_002352185.1. GTDB lineage: Bacteria > Pseudomonadota > Gammaproteobacteria > Competibacterales > Competibacteraceae > Contendibacter. The sequence goes on along the minus strand of DEHY01000092.1, from coordinate 4,092 downwards.
TCTACCGGCGCAAGGTGCCCGGCGCGCGCCTGACGTTGCGGCTGGCCGGAATCTTCGCCATCCTGGCCATCACTCCGGTGGCGCTGGTGTACGGTTTCTCCCTGCACTTTTTGCAACGGGGGATTGACAGCTGGTTCAACGTCGAAGTGGATCGTGGTCTGGACAACGCGCTTGAACTCAGCCGCACCGCGCTGGATTTACAAATGCGCGAGGTGCTTAAACAGACCGGACGGATCGCCGATGCCGTCGCTGATAACGACGATGAACAGGCCGCCCGGCGGCTGAATGAGTGGATTGACTTGAGCGAGGCCTCCGAATTGACCCTGTTCGGGCGCAGCGGACGCATCATCGCCACCGCCACCGCCGATCCGACGCTGATAGTGCCGGATCCGCCGCCGGATACGGTGCTGCTGCAAGTCCGCCAGGGCCGCGACTATGTCGGCCTGGAGCCGATCCGCGACGCCGGTTTCCATATTCGGGCGGTGGTGCGGCTGACGACGCCCGGCAACGAGGAGCGCTTGCTGCAAGCGCTGTTTCCGGTGACTGACCGCCTCAGTCTGCTGGCGGACGCGGTGCAGGCGGCTTTCGACAGCTACAAGGAGCTGATTTTCCTGCGTGCGCCGCTCAAGGCCAGCTTCACCTTGACCCTGTCGCTGGCGTTGTTGCTGGCGGTGCTGGCGGCATTCTGGGCGGCGTTTCACACCGCCCGGCGGCTGGTGCAACCGTTGCGCGAGCTGGCCGAGGGCACCGAGGCGGTTGCTATCGGTCAGTTTGACAAACAACTCCCCGGCGCGGGCGGCGACGAATTGGGCTTCCTGGCGCAGTCGTTCAACCAGATGACCCGTAATCTGGCGCAGGCCCGCGATGCCGCGCAGCGCAGCCAGGAACTGGTCGAAAGCCAGCGCGCCTATCTGGAAACGGTGCTGGCGCGACTCTCTTCCGGGGTTCTCACCCTCGACCAGGCCGGACGGCTGCAAACCTGCAACGCCGCCGCCAGCCAGATCCTGGGGGTTGATTTAACCGCCTTCATCGGCGCCGACCGCCAGCGGATCGCTACTGCGCAACCGGTATTGCAGGATTTTATCGAGGCCATCGGCCCGCAAATGAACGNNTCGTTGCCGGACACGGTGGGCTTGCGCGGCGGCCACGTGATCGTGTTCGACGACGTCACCAATCTGGTGCGGGTCGAGCGCGACGCCGCCTGGGCTGAGGTGGCGCGGCGGCTGGCTCACGAAATCAAGAATCCGCTGACGCCGATCCAGTTGGCCGCCGAGCGCATCCGCCACAAATACCTCAAACAACTGGACGAGGAGCAGGGAAAAATTCTGGATCGCGGCACCCACACCATCATCCAGCAAGTGCAGGCGATGAAGGAAATGGTGGATGCGTTCAACGAATACGCCCGCCCGCCGCGCTTGCAGTTGGCGCTGCTGGATTTGAACGAATTCATCGCCGAGGTGCTTTATCTGTACCGCGACTACCCGGCGGGAGTGGAGATCAAACTGGAACTGGCCCATGAACCCCTCATGCTCAATGCGGACAAGGGGCGTTTGCGTCAATTGCTGCACAACCTGGTCAAAAACGCGATTGAAGCCATCCGTGACGGTCACGGCTCCACGTTATGGATCGGCGCCCGCCGTGAACACGCTGCCGGGGCTGATTGTGTTGAATTGAGCATCCGCGACGACGGGCCGGGGTTTCCCAGCACCATCCTGGACAATGCCTTCGAGCCTTACGTGACTACCAAACCCAAGGGAACCGGACTAGGATTGGCGATTGTCAAAAAAATTGTTGAAGAACACGGCGGCTGGATCCAATTGGAATCGCCAGCGGAGGGTGGCGCCCGGATTGCGATTCGGATGCCGCTGCTGCGCGACAACGCCGGATCGCCTGCTGTTCCCACCGCGTCACTGAACACCGATAAGGAGACCGGATGAACGCGCCCTATATTTTGGTCGTCGATGACGAACCGGATATTCGCGAACTGGTAAAGGATATCCTGGAGGATGAAGGCTACACCGTCGCGACCGCTGAGAACGCCGCCGCCGCCCGCGAAGCGCGCCGCGCTCAACGCCCCGATCTGATTCTGCTCGACATCTGGATGCCGGACACCGATGGCATCAGTCTGCTCAAGGAGTGGAGTGAGGGCGATCATCTGCCCGGCCCGGTGATCATGATGTCCGGGCATGGCACGGTCGAAACCGCAGTCGAAGCCACCCGGCTGGGCGCCTATGATTTCATCGAGAAACCGCTCTCCATGGCCAAACTGCTGCTGACCGTGGCGCGGGCGCTGGATGCGGATCGGCTGGCGCGTGAAAACCAGAACCTGCGCCGCCAGCAGCGGATCGTGACTGAACCGGTGGGCCGGAGCGAAGTCGTCCAGCGACTGCGGGCGCAAGTGCTGAAAATCGCCCAGCATGACGCGCCCGTATTGATCTTCGGCGAACCGGGCACCGGCAAGGAAGTCTACGCCCGCTTCCTGCACACTCACAGCCCGCGACGCGGCGGCCCTTTCGTGGACGTGGGAGTCGGTTCCATTGCCCGCGAAAACGCCAGCCTGGAATTGTTTGGCTCCGAGCAGGGCGACCGCATCCATTATGGCCGACTGGAGCAGGCGACCGGAGGCACCCTGTTCCTCGACGAGCTGGCCGACATGGATCTCGAAGCCCAGGCCAAGCTGGCCAGCGCGCTGGAAAACGGTTCGTTTCTGCGCATCGGCGGCAAGGATCCGGTGCGGGTGAACGTGCGGGTGGCGGCGGCGACCCATCGGGATTTGGAGCAGGAAATCGCCATGGGGCGATTCCGCGAGGATTTGTACTATCAACTGAACGTGGTGCCGATCCGGTTGCCGCCGCTGCGCGACCATATCGAGGATGTGCCGGAACTGCTCAACTACTACATTGGCTATTTTGTTGATCAGGAGGGCTTGATTTACCGTCATTTCACCCTGGCCGCCCAAAACCGGCTGCGCAATTACACCTGGCCAGGCAACATCCGCGAACTCAAGAATCTGGTGCAGCGGCTGCTGATTCTGGGCGGCGAGGAGGAAATTGCGCTGGAGGAAGTGGATGCCGCCGTGCGCGGCGCCACCAGCGCCAAAGCGCAGGATGTCGGCAGCATTCCCCTGAACCTGCCACTGCGGGAAGCGCGGGAGCAGTTCGAGCGCACCTATCTGATGCAGCAGTTCCGCGAGTGCGAGGGCAACGTGGCGCGGCTGGCCGAACGGGTCGGGATGGAGCGCACCAACCTCTATCGCAAGCTGCGCGCCCTGGGGATCGATCCCAAGAAGGCGCTGGATGAATAAGGATCGGCCATGAAGATCATGATTCTTGGGGCGGGGCAGGTGGGCGGTTCGGTGGCGCATATCCTGTCCAGCGAAGCCAATGATGTTACCGTGATCGACGCCAGCGCCGAGCGCCTGCAAGCCTTGCAGGATCGGCTGGATATCCGCACCGTCTGCGGCCACGCCTCCCATCCCAGCGTGCTGGAGCAGGCGGGCGTCGCCGATGCGGATATGCTGATCGCGTTGACCGACAATGACGAAGTCAACATGATCGCCTGTCAGGTTGCCCACACCCTGTTCAATACGCCGACCAAGATCGCCCGGGTTCGGGCCGGCGGCTACACTGCCTATAAAGATCAGTTATTCAAGGACGAGGCGCTGCCCATTGATGTGCTGATCAGCCCCGAGCAACTGGTGACGGATTATATCAGCCGTATTATCGAACACCCCGGCGCATTGCAGGTGCTGGATTTTGCCGACGGCAAGGTGCGGCTGGTGGGCGTCAAGGCGTATGAAGGCAGCACCCTGGTGGGGCAGGCGCTGCGCACGCTGCCGGATCGGATGCCGGGCATCGAAACCCGGGTTGCCGCCATTTTCCGCCAGGGCAGCCCGATCATCCCGGAAGGCAACACTCTCATCGAAGCGGATGACGAAGTGTTCCTGATCGCCGCCCGCAAGAACACCCGCGCCATTGTGGGCGAACTGCGCAAGCTGGATCGGATGGTCAAGCGCATCATCATCGCCGGCGGCGGCCATATTGGCGCCCGGCTGGCGCAGGCGCTGGAAGAGCGGTTTCAGGTCAAGGTGAT
>DEHY01000097.1 GCA_002352185.1 Competibacteraceae bacterium UBA2788 | reverse complement strand
CACCGTATCGCCGAGCAAGCGGCCCAGCAGCTTGACCCGGTCGCGCAGCGGTTTATCGGATGGGGTCGGCATCAGTGAGTTCCGTGGAGTGTGGATGGAGAACCTCATAGAGGTTGACCGCAGTGGACGGTTTTGTTTCACGCGCACATCACAGTGATGGCTCGACCGCGAAAGCGAGATGACATCATGGCGCGTTGAAAATCTCCTTCGCGCACGCTCCGGCCCGTGCGCCCATCGGTTCGCCGCACATTCTGAAAAATTCTATAGTTATCAATAGTAAATCTTATAGGAGAATTGAGTCATGTTGAATTTAGGCGATATTATTGATTCACTTGGATGGCCTTGAATTAATTACGTTACGCCGGGAGTTCCCAAAGAGCCAAAAACATCATGCCCGAACTCCGTATCTCGCCCACCGCCGCCGGCGCGACCATCCTGGAATGCCTGGCGACCATCGAACAGACTGAATCGGTGCGGATTCTATACGCCTGCGAATCGGGTAGCCGCGCCTGGGGCTTCGCCTCACCGGACAGCGACTACGATGTGCGCTTTATCTATGTCCATCCCCGCAACTGGTATCTGAGCATTGACCTGGAGCGCCGCCGCAACGTGATCGAGCGCCCCATCGAAGGCATGCTGGACATCAACGGCTGGGATTTGTGCAAGGCGTTGCAACTGATGCGCAAATCCAACCCGCCGCTGTTCGAGTGGCTGCATTCGCCCCTGGTCTATCGGGCGCAACCGGAGTTCCGGGCGGCGATAATGGCGCTGACGCCCGCCTACTACTCCCCGGCCGGCTGCGCCTGGCATTACCTGCACATGGCGCGTGGCAACGACCGGGAATATCTGCGCGGCGACCCGGTGCGGCTGAAGAAATACCTGTACGTGCTGCGCCCGCTGCTGGCGGTGCGGTGGCTGGAAAGCGGGCGGGGCGTCGTGCCCGTGCCGTTCCGCGAACTGGTGGAAACCTTGATCCCGCCCGGCGCGTTGCGCACCGCCATCGAGCGGTTGCTCGTCGCCAAACAGGGCGGCGCCGAACTGGCCTGGGGGCCGCGCATTCCGGCCTTGAGCGACTGGATCGCGGCGGAAATGGCGCGGCTGGCCGATGGACCGAAGTTGGGGCCGGCGCCTCAGCCCGATCTGGAACCACTCAATGCCCTGTTCCGGGAGTGGTTAGGGTAGTCGTCAAGTTCACAGCCTCGGATCGACCGGTTCCGATTCCAGCGCCAGCACCCCGAACACGCACTCGTGAACCCGCCGCAGCGGTTCGCGGGCGACGAAGCGTTCCAGCGCCTCCAGGCCCAACGCAAACTCTCGCAGGGCCAGCGCCCGTTTGCCGCCCAGCGCGCGTTTCCGCAGCCGCGCCAAATGCCGCTCCGCGTCGTACTCCGGCCCGTAGATGATGCGCAGGTACTCCCGACCCCGGCATTTGACCGCCGGTTGAATTCGGCCGTGGCCGCCGCCGGGCAGAAAAGCCAGCGGCTTGACCACCATGCCCTCGCCGCCTTCCTGGGTCAGACCCAGCCACCAATCCTCGATGCTTCGGCAGGCGGCTTCGTCGGCCAAGTCCGCCACCCGGTATTCGGTCGCCAGCAGCACCGGCGAATGCGCCGCCAGCCGGTGCAGCCGTTCCATGTGCCAGACGTGGGTCTGATCGGCGTGAACCCGGCCTTCCGAGGCCAGCAGGTGAAACGGCGCCAGCCGCACATCCTCGATGGACGCCACCTCCCAGCAATAGCGCCGGTAGGCGTCGGTGAAGCGCCGGGCGTCGCGCTGCCGTCCGGCGTAGTCGTCGGCCAGCGCGCCGACCTCCACCCCGCGCCCGGCGGCGGCGGCGATGAGGTCGTGGGCGGTGCGCAACATCGCCCGGCTGGCCGCGCCGACCGCCGCATATTGGCGGATCAGCAACTCGCGGGCCTTGAGCGACCAGGGCATCAGCTCGCAGTCCAGCGCGAACCAGTCGCTGTCGAACTCCGCCCAAAAGCCGGCCGCGCCCAGCGCCTCGGCCAGCCGGTCGAGCAACTGCCGCTCCAAATTGGCGTCGGTGAAAAAGCGTCGCCCGGTGCGGGTGTAGACGATGCCGCGCCCCTCGTTGGCGACGCCGAAGCGGGCGCGGGCCGCCGCTTCGTCTCTGGCGATCACGACCACCGCTCGCGAGCCCATGTGCTTTTCCTGGCAGACCACCGATTCGATTCCGGCTTGCCGGTAATAGTCGAGCGCCTCGCGGGGATGTTCGAGAAATCCCTCCAGGGCGCTGGTCTCCGCCGGCGACATGGTGGGCGGCAGATAAACCAGCCATTTGGGGTTGGCGGCAAAGCGGGTCATCACCTCCAGCGCGGCGGCGGCGTTCTCCGGGCGAACCGTCACCGTATGCCCCAGCCGGGGATGCAGGATGCGCTTGCCGGAAAAGTCGGCCACATCCAGCAGTTCGTCGGCCTGCTGCTGCGCCGACAGCTCCTCGACCGGGGCCGGAACCAGCGGCCGGAGCGGTTCGTAGTAGGTCTTCAGCGCCGGCGCCGACACCAGCTCCCGCTCCGGGTAGCGCAAGGCGGTCAACTCGCCCCCGAACACGCAGCCGGTATCGAGGCAGATGGTATTGTTGAACCATTCGGCGCACGGCACGGGGGTATGCCCGTAAGCGACCACCGCCCGGCCGCGATAATCCGCCGCCCAGTCGTAGCGCACCGGCAGCCCGTATTCGTCGGTTTCGCCGGTGGTTTCGCCATACAGGGCGAATTCGCGCACCTTGCCGGAACCGCGTCCGTGCATCTCCTCGCGCAGCCCGGCGTGAGCCACCACCAGCCGGCCGCCGTCGAACACGTAATGGCTGATTAAACCATCCAGGAAATTCAACGCTTCGGCGCGGAAGGCGTCCGATTCCCGGCCCAGTTGTTCCAGCGATTCCGCCAGGCCGTGGCTGATGCGCACCTGTTTGCCGCGCAGCGCCTTGACCAGCTTGAAATCGTGGTTGCCGACCACGCAATAGCCGTTGCCACCCTTCGCCGCCGCCATCGCCAGCCGCAGCACGTCCGGCACGCGGGGGCCGCGATCCACCAGATCGCCGACAAACACCAGCTTCCGGCCTTGGGGATGCTCGATCCGCCACGGTTCGCCGCCGGTATCGAGCCGGTAGCCGAGTTGATCCAGCAGCAGGCGCAATTCGTCGAAGCAACCGTGTACGTCGCCGATGATGTCGAAGGGGCCGGTTTCGGTCTTTTTGTTGTTCCAGAGCGGTTGCCGCTCGACGGTCGCCACGTCCACCTCTTCCGGCGAGCGCAGCGGGAACACGTAGCGGAAACCCTCGCGCTCCAGATTGCGCAGGGAGCGGCGCAGGTTGCCCACCTGGTTGCGGATGACGTGCGGGCCAAAATCCCGGTCGGGACGCCCGGCGTTGCGCTCCCGGCAAACCCGCTCGGGCAGGTCGAACACGATGGCGATCGGCAGGCAGTGGTGCGTGCGGGCCAGTTGCACCAGCGGCTTCCGATCCTCCGGGCGGACGCTGGTGGCGTCCACCACCGCCAGCCGGCCGCTTTTCAGCCGTTTGCCGGCGATGTAGTGCAGGATGTCGAAGGCGTCCGCTGTCGCCGACTGGTCGTTCTCGTCGTCGGCGACCAGGCCCCGGCAGTAGTCCGAGGAAATCACTTCGGTAGGCCGAAAGTGCTGGCGGGCGAAAGTGGATTTGCCGCAGCCGGACGCGCCGATCAAGACCACCAGCGACAGTTCGGGAATCGTGATTTTCATACCGCGCCTCCGGTTTCGCCGTTGCGGGTGAAGACCGCCATCTGGGTGGGCGGGCCGGTGGCGGCATCCACCGATCCGACGGGAACGAAGCGGGCGGTGTAGCCGAAGGTTGCGGCGACCCGCTCGCCCCAGGCCGCGAACTGGGCGCGGCTCCACTCGAAACGGTGGTCGGAATGGCGCAGGCGACCGGGAGGCAGAAATTCGTAGTTGACGTTGTACTCCACGTTCGGGGTGGTGACGAGGATCCAGCGGGGCCGAGCGCATTGGAACAGCACCCGCTCGAACGCGGCCAGCCGGTTTTCGTCGAGATGCTCGATGACCTCGATGACGGTGGCGGCGTCGAAGCCTTCGATGCGGGCGTCGCGGTAGGTCAGGCCGCCGTGCAACAGTTGAATGCGCTCCCGCAGCCGGGGCGGCAGGCGGTCGAGGCGCAAACGGTCGGCGGCGATTTCCAGCGCCCGCGCCGAGACATCCAGGCCCACCAGGCGGGTGAAGCGTCGATCCTTCAGCAGGCGCGACAGCAGCTTGCCGTCGCCGCAGCCCAAATCGATCACCGTTTCCGCCCCGGCGGCTTCCAGTTCCGCCATGACCGTCCGAATCCGCGCCTCATTGAGCGACAGCGGCGCTTCCACCGCCGCTTCCTCGGTGGTGATCGAGGCCATGTCCGGGCCGGTCGGCGCGTCCTCGGCGGCGGTTTCGTCCGGCGCTGTTTCCGGCGCATCGTCCTCGACGATTTCCAGCCGCGCCAGCGCCTCGCGGGCCAGGCTCCACTGGTGGCGCAGATAGCGGCGGGCGATGCGTCCCTTGTCGGGGTGATTCGCCAGCCAGTCGCTGCCGTGGCGGAGCAGCTTTTCCAACTCGTCCTGCCCGACCCAGTAATGCTTGGCGTTGTCCAGCACCGGCAGCAGGACGTACAGATGGGACAGCAAGTCCTTGACCGTGACCGTGGCCGAGAGCGTCAGCGACACATAGGGGCTGTCGCCCCAGTCGGGAAACCGCTCGTCCAGCGGCAGGCGNNGGCCGGGCGGCGCAACGTCCCCCCAGCGCGGTCGAAAATACCTGACCGATGGCGACCGAGAGGAAGGAGGATGCAGCATAGGGCCGGTCGTTGACGTACTGGTCCAGCAGCCCGCCGCCCGTTTTGGCTTTGCCCCGCACCAGTTCGATGGGATCGACCTCCACCAGCAGGCAGGCGGTGCAGCGCGCCTCACCCGCTTCGGGGTAAAAGACGTGGGCCGCGCCGAAACTCAGCGGGTAGCGCTGCGCCCGGTCGGGGTGCTTGTGCAGCAGAAAACCGAGATCGGTGGCGGGAGATTGGGTGTTGGTCAGTGTGAGCAACATGGTTTGTCCTTTCCAGCAAGATCGCGAACCAGTACGCCGCCGCTCAGAAGCGCAGCCAGGATGGCGGGCAGATTCAGGCCGGGGTCTTGCGCCAGCGCCGATCCAGCCGCTTCCGCCAGCGGCTGTCCCGCTGCGAATGCGGTGAGCAGGGTAAATTCCCCTGGAGAGATCGCTTGCTGGCAAACTGACCCCTCTCGGCGCCAGATCCGTGCGATTTCACCCTGTTCGAGGTTCACGGTTTCCAATGGATCGCCATCGGGCTGGTGCGCGGCCCAGATGGTGTGAATCGGCCAGGCTGATTCCAGCAACCGCGCCGATGGATGCAAGGTCAGCCGCAGGCCGGGCAGATCGCCGGCGGGAACAGCCGCCAGTTCTTCCGCAGCCAGCGGCTCCTGTTCGGCGGCGAACAGCGCCTCGTTGCGCGCCCATTCCAGCCGGGCTACGTCCGCCAGCCAGGGTAGTTTCGTCAGCGGTTTGAAGCCAGCGAGAAAGGCCGGCAGCGCTTCGCCATAGGCGTACAGCGCGGGTTGGCGCGGCGGTTGGACAGCGATAAAGGCCAGCGCGGTGGCGGTGAAGCATTCTGCGCTGATCAGTTGCTGGACTACTGGAAATGCGGCCTCCAGCACGCTGATCAGGGCATGGCGAACATTGTTGCGATGCACCGCCAGTCGGCATTCCCGTTGATCCGCTGGATCAGCGAAGAGTGCGAGCAATTCTGCGGGGGACCCGCCGTCCAGCAATGCCCGTTGCATCCGGGCTTGCAGCTCAGCCAGACGCATCGCACGCCTCCCGCAGGCGCGCATCGGCCCGCCTGGCTTCGGCCAGCAGCACCGGCAGCGCCGGAATGTTCGTATCCCATTCTACCAGCACCGGTTTGGGGCCGGCGCGTTCCAGAGTCGCCGTCAGCAAGGCCCAGACCGGCTCGGCGACTTCCGATCCGTGATCGTCAATCAGCAGCTCGCCGGCTGGAGTCGCAACCCGCGCATGGCCGGCGATGTGGATTTCCTCGACCGCCGCCAGCGGCATCTGATCCAGGGCTGCTCGCGGATCGCCGCCGTGATTGGCGGCGCTGACGTGCAAGTTGTTCACGTCCAGCAGCAGGCCGCAGCCGGTGCGTCGCGCCAGCTCGCTTAGAAAGCCTGCTTCGTCCCAGTCAGCCTCCTGGAAGCGCAGATAGGTGGATGGATTTTCAACCAGCAGGCGTCTGCCCAGCGCCTCCTGGGCATGATCAACATTTGCCGCAACCACATCGAGCGCCTCGCGGGTGTAGGGCAGCGGTAGTAAATCCGCCAGGAAGGCCCAGGAAGGGGCCGTAGACCACGCCAAATGCTCGGAGACCAGTCCTGGAGCCAGTCGGTCGTAGAACGCCCGTAATCGCCTCAAATGCGCCTTATCCAGCCCTTCCGCCGAACCCAGCGATAGCCCCACGCCATGGCAGCTTAGCGGATAGTCGCGGCGCAGCCGTTCCAGCGCCGTCAGTCGGGGGCCGCCCGGCGCGAGATAGTTCTCGCTGTGGATTTCCAGCCACGCCGCCGGTTGCGGCGCGGCCAGAAAATCCGGCAGATGGGGATGGCGCAGACCGACGCCCGCCCGAAAGGGAATGGCGGCGCGGTTGCGAGTCATGAGTTCTCAGCTCGATTTGGCGGGCATGCCCTGGCCTTTGAACGCTTCCAGCTTGCCGCCCATCTTTTCGCAGGTGCCTTTGGCGGTGTATTTCCAGTCCTGCCCGTCGTAGTTGGTGGTCGCATTTCCGGCGCAGGAGTGAGTCCCGGCGGCGCTGGCGCAATCGTTTTCACCCGCCTTGGATATGCCGTAGCACTTGTCCTTGCCGCCCTCGGCGGCGAGAACCGGGCTGGCGGCGAGGCTCAGGGCGCCGGCGACGGCGGCGGCGAGCGCGAATTGGTTGATGGGCTTAGTCATGGTGGCGATCCTCGGGTGATGTCAAGGCTGTGGGGTGTCGGTGGTTGAGGTTGGGAGAGACCGGCCTCGTTGGTGCTTGTGCGGCGGGTTTGGGTTTGGATGCGGCGAAGATTAAAAGTTCTGGGCTGGAGATTGGCATTGCTGTTCTGCCGCGCCGTTGTTCTTGATTGCAGCCGGTTCCAGCTCCCATGTCCTTGCCGAGCCGTCTTTTGGGTTTTGGCGGGCTTTGATGGTAACCGGCGCGAGTTTTCGCATGAGGGTTGAACCATGTTTTGGGGACAGTTCGTTGCGGCGTCAGGGTTGGCTGCGTGGCTTGACGGCCTTTCGCGGAATGCGATTTTCGCCTGTTTACTAATAACTATTCTGTCGTTTAAAACACGTTTTTAACGATCTTTTGACTTTGTTTAAAAAAACGATCTTTTGTTTAAAACGTTTAGGGTGAAAAAACATGTTAAAAATCAATTTATTATAACACCTTATGTCCCCATTTATGGGACGTAATGTCCCCGTTTATGGGATTTTTTAAAAATTTAATGTCCCCGTTTATGGGATGAAATTTCTTAATGTCCCCGTTTATGGGATGCGGTTTTTGAAATGTCCCCGTTTATGGGATGAAATTTTCGTAATGTCCCC
>DEHY01000221.1 GCA_002352185.1 Competibacteraceae bacterium UBA2788 | reverse complement strand
GCACCCTGGTCGTGGCCGGGGTGCGGTTCATGGGCGAAACCGCCAAGATTCTCAACCCGGAAAAGCGGGTGCTGATGCCGGATTTACAGGCCGAATGCTCGCTGGATCTGGGTTGCCCGGCGGATGAATTCACCGCGTTCTGCGACCAGCATCCCGACCGAACGGTGGTGGTTTACGCCAACACCAGCGCGGCGGTCAAAGCCCGCGCCGACTGGGTGGTGACCTCGGGCATTGCCTTGGATCTGGTGCGTCATCTGGCGGAACGCGGCGAAAAGCTGATTTGGGCGCCGGATCGCCATCTGGGTGCGTATGTCCAGCGCGAAACCGGCGTAGATATGCTGCTGTGGAGCGCGGCCTGTGTGGTGCATGAAGCGTTCAAGGCCGATGGGCTGCGCAAGCTGCGCGCTGCGCATCCCGACGCCAAAGTGCTGGTTCACCCGGAATCGCCGCTGGACGTGATCGCCCTGGCCGATGTGGTGGGTTCAACCACGGCGCTGGTCGAGGCGGCCCGGAACCTGCCGGCGCGCACTTTCATCGTCGCCACCGATAACGGTCTGTTCCACAAAATGAAGCAGGTGGCCCCCGACAAAGTTTTTCTGGAAGCGCCCACTGCCGGTAAGGGTGCAACCTGCGTCAGTTGCGCGCACTGTCCATGGATGGCGATGAATGGCCTGCGCAATCTGGCCCGGACGCTGGAAACCGGCGGCAACGAGATATTCATTGATGAAGCGATCCGCGAGCGTGCGGCGCTGCCGATCCGCCGGTTGCTGGACTTTGCCCAGCGGCGCAAGCAGGTTGTGCTGGGCAATAACGACGCCTGAGGCGGACGGATAGAACGAAAGCCCTGAAAAATTCCACAACCCGTACAGGAGTGCTATAGGGTTGCTATAGCACTCCTAAATAAGTTATGGCGGTGTCTGCGAAATCCCCCCTAACCCCCCTTTGGCAAAGGGGGGCGTGAGCGCAGCGAGCGATTTGGCTCAAGGTGTTTCCACAACTCAGCCAGGAGCGCTATATATCTTTTTCCGGCCACCCGACGATCCCCGACAAGGAAAAACCTCATGCTGACTCAATCTCTGGCCGGCTTGCCGTCGTTCCTGTTCTATTTCGCCACCGCCATTGGTTTACTGCTGCTATTCCTGCTGGCCTATATTTTCATCACCCCGTACCGGGAGATCGCCCTGATCCGCGCCGGCAATGCGGCGGCGGCAGCCAGCCTGAGCGGCGCGATTCTTGGCTTCGTCCTGCCGCTGGCCAGCGCCATCGCCCACAGCGTCAGCCTGTTCGATATGGCGGTCTGGGGTCTCATCGCGCTGATGATTCAATTGCTGGTTTATGGCGTAGGACGTCTGCTGCTGCCCGATCTCGCCCGCGACATCCCTGCCGGCCAGATGGCAACGGGCGTATTCCTTGGCGCGCTATCGCTGGCCGTCGGCATCCTCAACGCCGCCTGCATGAGCTACTGAGCAGCGACGTCGGATTCAAAGTCAGGGAGGCGTGACGGGGGTAGCGGGCCAGAATGAGTAAGTCAGCAACGCCGCCAATCCCGCCAGCAGCGCCGCCAGAATCCAGGGCTGCGCCTGGCGCCACGCTGACCGGGCGGCACCGGGAACGAGGACGGGGCTGCGGACAACCTGCGCCAGCTCCTCGCCGCTAGGGAATCGCGCCTCCGGATTCTTGGCCAACAAGCGTTCGATAACCGGCTGAAAGCGGCGCAGCGGATCCGGCAAGGTCGGAATCGGCTCCTTGACGTGCATCAGCGCAATCTCGAACGCATCAGCGCCCTGATACGGTCGGGTTCCGGTCAACATCTCGTAAAACACAACGCCCAGACTATACAAATCGCAGCGTGAGTCCACCGGCTTGCCCAACGCCTGCTCTGGACTCATGTAATTGGGTGTGCCAAGCCGCCAGCCGACGGCGGTCAACTGAGTTTTATCCTCCAGATTCTTGGCGATGCCGAAATCCGACAGCACCGCCATCTCTTGATTGCGGAACAGGATATTGGCCGGCTTGATGTCGCGGTGAATGCAATTCTGGCGATGCGCGTAATCCAGCGCCTGAGCGACTTGACACAGAATGTTGACGGCCTGTTCCGGCGTCAGGCCCGCCTTGATCCGCTCCTTGAGCGTGCCAGCTTCAAGGTACTCCATCGCGATGTAGTAGATGTCGTGGCAGTTGCCGGTATCAAAAATAGTGACGATATGCGGATGGCCGAGCTTGGCGATGATCCGGCCCTCCTTGATGAAGCGCTTGTGGAAGGTGGGATCGGCAGCCAGCTTGGGAGTCAGCACCTTGAGCGCTACCCGCCGCTCCAGAGATTCCTGAACCGCCAGATAAACGGTGGACATGGCACCCTTGCCGATGATCCTTTCGATCCGGTAGCCGGGAATCCTGGGCGTTTCCATCTTTTCCATGGGGATGAACACCGTGCGCGGAAATTCCAGAGCGGAATGGACGGCGAATGCGGACGGCGGTGCGCTCCTTTACTGGGGACAGGGAGGAGTGTCGGCGTAGGATGATGGGCTACTGGGGCAGGAATTTATTGATGGTTGCGACCAGAATATCCTCGTCCACCGGCTTGACGACATAGCCCTTAGCGCCTTGGCGCTCGCCCCAGATCTTGTCGGTCTCCTGATCCTTGGTAGTGACAAGGATCACCGGGATATGGCTGGTGGAAGGATTTTTAGTGATCTGCCGGGTCGCCTGAAAGCCGTTGACTTTGGGCATGACCACGTCCATCAGGACGAGAGCCGGCAATTCCGCCTTGGCGATGGCAATGCCCTCTATGCCGTCCTTGGCCGTCAGAATCTCGTGCCCATGTTTTTTGAGTATTTTGGCGAGACTCAGCGTCTGGGTGGGTGAGTCGTCGACAATCAGTATGCGGGCCATGCTGCCACTCCTGAAGGGATCATGCGAGCCTTGGTGTTTGGGGAAACGGGGCGACCGGCGCTTTACCAAAAATCTAGCCGACCATCCCGATATTCGCCAATGCTATTTTCAGCATCATAAGCGAAATTCATGGGGTTCGGGGATGCTCTTGTGACCCTCGACGATAGGCAGGCACATGATAGGATACCAAGAACATGGGCCTTTTCAGGAGAGTTTGTTGCGTGAAAAATCCACAATTGAGCTTTTTCAATCGCTTGACCCTGGCGCTGCGCGCCTTTTGGCGGATTCTGACCCATGACGGGTTCGCTGGAGACATCCTGCGGCTGGAGCGGGGGGAGCCGGATCGTCCGGCGTCGGCGGTTCCACAACCGCCCAAGTCGGCAGCGCTGCGGGAGACGTTGCCGGATTCCGCTTTGCAACTGCTGGCGCTGCTGCAACAGGAAGGCCGCTTCATTGACTTTTTGCAGGAAAACGTCACCGCCTACTCCGATGCCGAAATCGGCGGTGCGGCGCGGGTGGTGCATGAAGGTTGCCACAAGGTGATCGGCGATTATTTTCAGATCGAACCGGTGCGATCCGAAGCTGAAGGGGCGCGGCTGACTTTGCCCACCGGCTTTGATGCGGCTGCGGTGCGGTTGACCGGCAATGTGGTTGGCCAGCCGCCGTTCGCTGGCACGTTGATGCATCGCGGCTGGCGAGTGATCGGGATCAAACTGCCCAAGCTGGCCGAGGGCCACGATGTCCGGGTGCTGGCGCCGGCAGAGGTGGAACTATGAGCGAGCCGCGCTATGCCGTTGGCATTGACCTAGGCACCACCCATTGCGTCATGGCGGCGGTGGATTTGATCGCCAGCGACCGCGATGAAGTGGTTGACTGGATCGAACCCATTCCGCAATTGACCGCGCCGGGTTCGGTGGAGGAACGGCCAATGTTGCCGTCGTTCCTGTACCTGCCGCATTCCGATGAGTTGCGACCGGAAGACCGCGTTTTGCCATGGGGTGAGCCGTCGCCTTTTGTGGTCGGCGAGCTGGCCCGCGCCATGGGCGGACGCACCCCGATCCGGCTGGTCGCCAGCGCCAAGAGCTGGCTGTGCCATCCCGGCGTAGACCGGCGCGCCGCCATCCTGCCGGTGGAAGCGCCGGAAGAAGTGGCGCGAGTGTCGCCGCTGGAGGCGTCCATGCGCTATCTGGCGCATTTGTGCGCGGCTTGGGATCAGCAACATCCCGATGCGCCGCTGCCGGAACAGGAGGTGGTACTAACGGTGCCGGCTTCCTTCGATCCCGCCGCCCGTGAACTGACCGCCGAGGCGGCGGCGGCGGTCGGTTTGGGCCATCTGGTGCTGCTGGAGGAGCCGCAGGCGGCGCTGTATCACTGGATCCTGGCCGCCCANNGACGGCTCGCTGGAACTGGTGCGGGTGGCGGTGGGCGATCACATCCTGCTGGGCGGCGACAACATGGATCTGGCGCTGGCGCATACGGTTCGCGCCAAGCTGGCGGGGCAGGGCGTCAACCTCGATCCTTGGCAGTTGCAGGCGCTGACTCACGGTTGCCGCCACGCCAAGGAAAGCCTGCTGAGCGCGGGCAGCGAAGCCGAGGCGGTTCCCGTGGTGGTGCCAAGTCGGGGTTCCCGGCTGATCGGCGGTACGCTGCGCACGGAATTGACCCGCGAAGAAGTGAGTACAACCCTGGTTGAAGGTTTTTTTCCGTGGGTGGAAGCGGCGGCGCGGCCCGCGATCCGGGCGCGGGCGGCCTTGACCAAGCTGGGTTTGCCCTATGCCCAGGATGCAGCCATGACCCGCCATCTGGCGGCGTTTCTGGGCCGACAAGTGGGCGCCACCCGCGATCTGGCCGGTTTCGACCGCCCGATGCCGGAGAACGCCAGCTTCCTGCATCCCACCGCCGTGCTGTTCAACGGCGGCGTATTCAAGGCGCAAGCGCTGCTGGGGCGGACGCTGGAGGTGTTGAACGGCTGGCTGGCCGCCGAGGATGCGCCGCCGGTGCGGCTGCTGGAAGGGGCCGATCTCGATTTGGCGGTGGCGCGCGGCGCGGCCTATTACGGCTATGTGCGGCGCGGGCGTGGGGTGCGGATTCGGGGCGGCACGGCCAAGGCCTATTACGTTGGCGTGGAGAGCGCCATGCCGGCGGTGCCGGGGATGGAACCGCCGATTGAGGCGCTCTGTATTGCACCCTTCGGCATGGAGGAGGGCACTCAGGCCGAATTGCCGCCCCAGGAAGTCGGGCTGGTGGTCGGCGAGCCGGTGCGCTTCCGCTTCTTCGGCTCCTCGGTGCGGCGCTCGGATCATGTGGGCACGGTGCTGGAGCAATGGACGCCGGATGAGGTGGAGGAACTGGAGGAAATTGAAGCAACGCTGCCTGCCGAGGATCGTCAGCCGGGCGAAGTGGTGCCGGTGCGCCTGCACGCAGTGGTCACCGAAATCGGCACCTTGCGTCTGGAAGCGGTGCCGCGATCCGGCGGAGAAAGCTGGAAAATCGAGTTCGACGTGCGCGGGGAAGGCTAATCTCCCCGGAACCCGATCCCGATAGCGCTCCTTGTGGCACGGGCTTCCAGCCCGCGCCACGTTGTTTCAACAGGTTTTTCCATCAGCGCACCAGCAGCCAGACCGCCAGACCCGCAACGGCCAGCGCTGCGAGACCGAGCCACGGACTGACCATGCGTGGCGCGGTGTCGAACATTCCTGACGACAGGTGTTTACGTCCGCTGAGCATCGGATGGATCAGGTTTTCGCGCTTGACCAGCAAATAGAACAGCACCGCTGAAATGTGAACGGCGATCACCGCCAGCAGCAGGTTGAAATTGAGCTTGTGGATCGTGGTCAGCCAGTCGCTGACGCTCTTCGACACCCAGGAAGAGAGCGGCCCTTCGATCAGGATATCGTCATTGGCGAACAAGCCGGTCCCGGCCTGAACCAGCAACAAAATCAGCATCGCCACGATGGACCAGCCGCCCATCGGATTATGGCCGAGATAGAGCGGCGTTTCGCCGCGCAGCAGAGCCTTGACGTAATCCAGCGCCGCGCCCGGTCCACGCACGAACGCATTGAAGCGGGCGGTTTCGCTACCCACCACCCCCCAAATCAGTCGGAACAGCACCAGCGTCAGCACCGCGTAGCCACCCCAGATGTGGTAATCCATGGTGCTACTGTTCTCGGCGGTCAGCCACTGCGCGATCATCAGCGCCACCAGCGTCCAGTGGAAAATCCGGGTGGGCAAATCCCAGACCTTAACGGGGTGCAGGGTTTCATTGTTTTCGGTCATTGACGGTTGCCTCGCTGCGATAGGTGGTCACGAACTGGGTGTATTGTTCAGCTTAGCTAACGATTGGCAATCCATTTCCCGGCTTGACCGCAATGCGGTGCTTTCGTTACTCTGTTTTTCATCATGAATACGCAATCCCGTGAACGGTTCGAACTACGACTGAGTCGCCCGGCCTCCTGAGTGGAGCGCCGGGGCTTGCTGTCGTAGCGCATCGCTACCGAACCGCTTATCGAGGATTGTCAGATATGTCAGCGCCTTACCGATTCAGCCCCCGCGTTTCCATCCGCGTTTACCCTCCTGTCTTCACGCGCGCTTACTCTCTCGCTCTGCTACGACTACGTCGCGGTCGTCGGGCCTAGTGGCGGCCTGGCGTCCGTATCCGCGCCGCATTCGTGCCTGAAAACCCGAAATAACCCGTTTTACCCGTTTTCGTCGAGAGAGGAGCTTTCCCCATGCGTGTTGATGTCGCCCGTAAATATCGCCCCTTCCCGCCGGTGCGCTTGCCTGACCGCCAGTGGCCGTCGCGGATCCTGACCCAAGCGCCGCGCTGGTGCAGTTCAGACCTGCGCGACGGCAACCAGGCGCTGATTGAACCGATGGACGGCGAGCGCAAGCGCCGCTTCTTTGCGTTGCTGGTGCGAATGGGCTTTAAGGAGATCGAGGTGGCGTTTCCCTCCGCCTCGCAGACCGATTTTGATTTCGTGCGTGGCCTGATCGAGGGCGGCTGCGTGCCGGACGATGTCGCGATCCAGGCCCTCACCCAGTCCCGCGAGGATTTGATCCGTCGCACCTTCGCCAGTCTGCGCGGCGCCAGGCGCGCCATTCCGCATCTGTACAATGCGACCGCTCGCATTTTCCGCGAGGTGGTGTTTGGCCTTGATCGCGTCGGCCTGATCGAACTGGCCCGCAAGGGGGCGCGCTGGTTCGCCGAATGCGCCGCCGAACAGCCGGATACCGAATGGATGTTTGAGTATTCGCCGGAAACCTTCTGCTTCACCGAGCTGGATTTCGCGCTGGAAGTGTGCGAGGCGGTGCTGGACATCTGGCAGCCGACGCCGGAGCGCAAGGCGATTCTCAATCTGCCGGCCACTGTTGAGATGGCGACGCCCAACGTCTACGCCGATCAAATCGAGTGGTTCTGCCGCCATCTTTCGCGGCGCGATGCGGTCATCATCAGCGTGCATCCGCACAACGACCGGGGCACCGCCGTGGCCGCCGCCGAACTGGCGCTGATGGCGGGCGCGGATCGGGTTGAGGGCTGTCTGTTCGGCAGCGGCGAGCGTACCGGCAATGTTGATCTGGTTACGCTGGCGCTGAATTTCCATAGCCAGGGGATTGATCCCGGTCTGGATTTTTCGGTGATGGACGAGATCGTCCGCACTGCGGAGTACTGCAACCAGATTNNAAAGGCTTTGCCGCCCAGGAACGGCGTTGGGCGACCGGTGATGGACACTGGGAGGTGCCGTATCTGCCGATTGATCCGGCGGACCTGGGCCGCAATTACGAGGCGGTGATCCGGGTTAACAGCCAGTCCGGCAAGGGCGGGATTGCCTATCTGCTGGAGAAGGACCACGGGCTGCGCTTGCCGCGCCGCTTGCAGGTGGAATTCAGCCAGGCGGTGCAGGCGATTGCGGACAGCACCGGCAAGGAATTGACCTCGGCGGATCTCTGGGCGGCATTCGCGGCGGAGTATCTGCAACCGAAGCAACCGTTCCAGTTCGTTGAACACCGCAGCGCACCCGATAGTCATGCCAGCGGGACCTGCAAACTGACGGCGACGATTCGCGAACGCGGGCGGGAACGGCTGATTTCCGGCAAGGGCAATGGTCCGATTGACGCCTTCACCGATGCGCTGAATCGGCATTGCGGGCTGGACGTGCGGGTAGTGGATTACCACGAACACGCTATTGGTGTCGGCGCCAGCGCCAATGCCGTGTCCTATGTCGAAATCCGTATGGATGACCGCGTTTCGCTGTTCGGGGTCGGCATGGACAGCAACATCGTCACCGCTTCGCTGAACGCGGTGATCAGCGCCGTCAATCGGGCGTTGCGCCAGTCGGAGGATGCCGGTGAAAGGCGCTCAGAGCCAAAACCACGGATGGCTGAACGTAAAGCCGGATAGCTCCTGGAAGGTCAGACCCGGCGAACCGATGGTTCGTCGGGTCTGGCTGCGGGCGTCAGTCATTTCGCGCTGCGATCAAGGCGAAATCAGCTCCCTGGCCCCGCCTTTTCCGGGGCTGTAGCGATAGACGTTTCCTTCATAATCGTCAATGTGGCCCCACGGGCAAAACGCCAGATAAAATCCAACGTCAACGTATTGGGATTTATCCGCCGCAATCACGTCGCAACCGGCCATTTCCGCCAGCCTGGAGCAAAAATAAGGGCCGTTGTCGCTATCCACCGGGCAGGCGTTCGGGGTGTATTTGCCGCTGGACACTTCGCAGGCTACGATCCAGATCGTGCCTATTGCGCCTTTATTGCGCAGCCGCTTGAACGGATCGAGATCGCTAGTGCCAATGCCGGCGCCGATTTTCAAATGACCGGAACGCCCGTGGCAATTGATGATCACGTTCTTCAGATACAATTCCGGCGAGTGATCAATCCCCCAGATGATCCAGTCCACGAGAGTGGCGACCGGCAATTGATCGGGCACGGTCCAGGTTGCCCACATCTTGTACTTATAGCCGGGTACATCGTGCGAATGGAGTACTAAAGAAGACTGCTTCATGCTAATCATGTCATTTTCTCCGGTTAGGTTCAGGCTTTGTGGTAGATGTGGTAGGTCAGGGTCGGAATGTCCTGAATCCATTTGAAATACCCCATCGAATACTTCTTCCCCTTGTTGGGCGGCCACGGATCATGAATCCTGAGCGTGGTGCCCATGCCCGACTGATCGTTGTCGCCACGAATGCCCACCACCACGATCATGTGGCCGGGGCTGCCCTTGCCGGCGGTGTATTCGGCGGCGTTCCACAGCAGGTCGAAAATCAGCGGCCCGCGCGCCAGCATGCTGACCAGCGCCGATGGCATCCACGAGGTCGGCGGAACCACGGTCATCCCATGGATTCGTGCGAAGCGGGCCGAGCCTGTGACCTGATCGTTGGTATCGGAGAAATTGCGCAAACTGCCATCGGGCAGAATCAGGTCGGCTGGCGTTTTCGCGATCACCGCCGGCACGTTCGAGCGCGTCACCATGGCCGTGCTGGCGGCCCAGCAGGTGGTGTTGGTGGGCTGCGCAATGAAGGGCAGGGAATGCAGAATCGGTTTATAAGCCTCCGTGCCCATCAGCGCGTTCCAGGTGCAGGGCCCGACCTCGCCATCTTCAACCAGCCAGTTCACGCTTTGAAACTTCAACACTGCGTTGCGCGTCAGGTTGCCGAAAACTCCATCGGGAACCAGTTTGGGACTTGGCGTCAATGCCGTGTTCAGCTTCTCCTGAAGCGTTTTCACTTCAGGCCCGCGAGAGCCTGATTTCAATACCTTGAGTGCCATAGGCACCTCCATGAATATTTTTTAGCGCCATGACTGGCGAAAATTTTTCAAGAAACGGTTGTTTTGAGTAACAAGCGTATGCATAAATTGGCAATAAACATACCGTTTCCTTACTGCATTGACAGGTAATGATTTTTTAAGAGGAACGGCTGATTTGCATCATTCAGGCGGGTTCAGATTGGATGCTCCGGCCCGGTTCAATGTGAACCGAATACGGGATATTCCACTCCCGCGTCACGATGAGTGGATTGACATAGAGCAATCGTCTTTGAGTTGTGGAATTTGTCGTAGCATGGGCAGATGGCCCGTCAACGCATCACGGGCAGGATGCCCGCGCCACATCCATAACCGGCTTAGGATGGCTGGATGCGCAGGTCAGGGTCGGTATTTTCTGAATTCACTGGATGAATTCAGCGCCGCCGCCAAGAGCCGGGCAGTGACATCCACGACCGGAATTACCCGGTCGTAAGCCATTCGGGTCGGGCCGATGACGCCCAGAACACCCAACACCTGACCTTCCACGGTATAGGGCGCAGTCACCACGCTGCAATCTTCCAATGCTCCAAAGCCGGATTCTTCGCCGATGAAGATTTGTACGCCATCGGCTTGCAGGCACTGGTCAAACAGGTGTAGCAAATCGCCCTTGTGGTTGAAGGCTTCGAACAGGTGGCGCAGCTTGTCGAGATCGGAAAGATCGGCGTACTGCATCAGGTGGGTTTGGCCGGCGACCACATAATCTTCGCCAGCCGGTTCATTCTCAAAGGTCTGTTCGGCCATATCGACCACGGTCTGCATCAGCCGGTTGAGATTGTCGCGGGTTTCGCGCAAGTCCCGCAGTAGTGCTTCCCGCACCTGTTGAATGCCCTGGCCCGTGAACTGCTCGTTCAGATAATTCGCCGCCTGTTGTAATTCAGTGGCGCTGTAGGGACGGCGGGTATGAATAATTCGGTTCTGCACCTCTTGGGTGTTCAACACCAGGATCACCAGCGCCCGGCTCTCGGACAGGGGCAGAAACTCGACTTGGCGCAGGGTCGCAACCTTACGGCGCGGCAACATGACGACGCCGGCCAGTTGAGTGAAGCTCGATAGCAGGTCCGATACCGAGCGCGCCAAGTCCGCGCCATCGCGTACGGGCTGATCGATCCGCCGCCGCAGGGTTTCGATTTCCTGCTCGTCCAGCGGCTTGAGATGCAGCAGCGCATCAATGAAGAACCGGTAGCCGCGGGTGGTTGGCACCCGCCCTGCCGAGGTGTGCGGCGCACGCAGATAGCCGAGTTCCTCCAAATCCGCCATCACATTACGGATCGTGGCCGGACTCAGATCCAGGCCCGCATCGCGCGCCAGAGTCCGCGAGCCAACCGGCTGCCCATCACGAATGTAGCGCTCAACCAGCGTCCGCAACAGGTGCAGAGTGCGCTCGTTAAGGGCGGGATGGCCCGCCGCGCTGAATTCCATACCATGCATCGCTATAGATTCCCCGTTTAGCACTCAAAGCCTTCGAGTGCTAAATGACCGTAGCAATTCCCCTCCAGGGTGTCAAGTTGTCCAGCGTTTGGCGCGGTTTACCCTAAAATGGTAACTTGATCGCACTCATCCACTAGTATCGAACGATGTCCACTCTGGCTTTTCATACCATCGGCCTTATCGGCAAGTTCGGCGATCCCAACGTCGCGGATACGCTGAACCAGATCGCCCTCCACCTGCATCAGCACCGGTTGCGGGTGCTGCTCGACGAAAGCTCGGCCCGGCTGATCCCGGACAGCGGCCTGGAAATCGCCAGCCGCGCCGCCATCGGCGAACAGTGCGATTTGGCTATCGTCATGGGCGGCGATGGCACCATGCTGAACGCCGCCCGCTCGCTGGTGAATTACCAGGTGCCGATCCTGGGCGTCAATCTGGGCCGGCTCGGCTTCCTGGCCGATGTCTCGCCCAGTGAAATTCCCCACAGTCTGGATGCGGTGCTGAACGGCCAATTCCGCGAGGCCCGCCGCTCGCTGCTCCACGCCGAGGTGGTCCATGACGGCCAAGTGACCGGCGAGGCCGACGCACTCAATGATGTGGTGATCCACAAGCGCGAAGTAGCGCGGATGATTGAGGTGGATACCTTTCTCGACGGGCGCTTTCTCAATGCCTATCGCGCCGACGGGCTGATCATTTCCACCCCGACCGGCTCAACCGCCTACGCATTGGCCGGCGGTGGGCCGATCATCCATCCCGGACTGGAAGCGGTGGTGCTGGTGCCGATTTGCCCGCACACCCTCTCGCACCGCCCGATAGTGGTCAAGGCGGACAGCGTGATCGAAGTGGTGCTGAACGCCGCCAACACCACGCAAACCCAAGTCACCTGCGACGGTCAGATCAGCCTGGCGCTCGAACCGGGCGACCGCATCGTGATCCGCAAGAAAGATCGCAAGGCGCGGCTGATTCATCCCATCAACCACGATTATTTCAAGCTGCTGCGGGCCAAGCTGAGCTGGGGCCTCAGCCCGGAAGGTTCGCCGTTCACCTGAAGGTCCCGGCCATCATGCTGACCCAGTTGCGCATCCGCGATTTCGCCATCGTCGAAGACCTGGAACTGGAACTGGCGACCGGGATGACCGCAGTCACCGGCGAAACCGGCGCGGGTAAATCCATCCTGGTGGATGCCATCGGCCTGCTGCTGGGCGACCGCGCCGACAGTGGCGTCATCCGGCACGGCGCGGAACGGGCCGACCTCAGCGCGGCCTTCGATCTTGATGCGCTGCCGACGGCGCGCGCCTGGCTGGCCGACCGCGATTTGGACCACGACCGGGAATGCCAGTTGCGGCGGGTGATCGCCCGCAGCGGGCGCTCGCGCAGCTATATCAATGGCGTCCCGCAGCCGACTCAGGCGCTGCGGGAACTGGGCGAGTGGCTGGTGGATATTCACGGCCAGCATGAACACCAGTCGCTGCTGCGGCGCGAGGCCCAGCGGCAATTGCTGGATGATTACGCCGGCCATCAACCGCTGGTGGCCGAATTGGCCGGGCATTATCAGGCTTGGAACCGGCTGCGGCAGGAACTGCGCGATTTGCGGCAGGCCAGCAGCGAGCGCGACGCCCGACTGGATATTCTCCATTATCACCTGCGGGAACTGGCGGCGCTGAATCTGGCGGAAGGCGAAGTCGCGGAACTGGAACGTGAGCAGCGACGGCTGGCGAATTCCAGCCAGTTGCTGGACACCGGCCAGCAGATTCTGAATGGGCTGACCGAAAGCGATGAAGCCTCCATCGCGGATCGGCTCGATCAGAACCGGCGCGAACTGGACGCCCTGAGCCGACTGGACGCCCGACTTGCTCCCATCAGCGAGATGTTGAACACCGCGCTGATCCAGGTGCAGGAAGCCGGTGGTGAGTTGCGAAGCTATGTTCAGGCGCTCGATCTCGATCCCGGCCATCTGGCGCGGGTGGAACAGCGACTGGACGCCGCTCACCAGCTCAGCCGCAAGCATCGGGTGACCGCCGAGGAACTGCCGACGCTGCGGGCGCGGTTCGAGTCGGAGCGGGATGCGCTCGAACACAGTGAAACCCGGCTGGAAGATTTGCAACAGGCGATGAAAACGGCGCGGGCGGCTTATCAAAAATGCGCTGACCGATTGCGCGCCCAGCGGACGGCGGCGGCGCGGGAACTCGGCGAACGGGTCTCAACCGCGCTGGCGGGGCTGGGGATGCCGGGCGGGCGCTTCAGCATCGGGCTGGAGCGGTTGGAACAGCCGACGCCCGCCGGGCTGGAAACGGTGGAATTTCAGGTCAGCGCCAATCCCGGCCAGCCGTTGCGCCCGCTGGCCAAAGTCGCTTCCGGCGGCGAACTGTCGCGCATCAGCCTGGCGATTCAGGTCATCACCGCCCGCGCCGCCCGCATCCCGACCCTGATTTTCGACGAAGTGGATACCGGCATCGGCGGCGGGGTGGCGGAAGTGGTGGGGCGACAGTTGCGAGCGCTGGGCGGTGGCCGGCAGGTGTTGTGCGTAACCCATTTGCCCCAAGTCGCGGCGCAGGCGCATCAGCATTTCAAGGTGGAAAAGCAGACCGACGGGGAAGCGACGCACACTCAGGTTTTAGCGCTGGATCACGCTGAGCGGATCGTGGAGGTGGCGCGAATGCTGGGCGGCGTGGAATTGACGGCGAACACTGTGGCGCATGCGCGGGAAATGGTGGAGAAGGCGGCGGCTGGCGAGCGCGCCTCAGAGCGGTAACAGCGGCGACTCCGGTATCTCGGCCACTCGGTTGCGCTCCTGATCCTTGGCCCGGTACAGCGCCCGGTCGGCCTTGGCGAGAACGGTGTCGGCGGCGGCTGATCGTGCCGTTGCCTGAAGCTTTCGGCTAGATATTCGGCTTCTGGCTCAAGGAACAGCCGAGAAGTGCGTTTGTGTTCGCCCGCACGGCGGGTCAGAAGCCAGTGCCCTCGCAAATGGCCCGCGCCTGCCTGAGATAAGCTGAAAAAAGTGGACGCCAAGACTCTCTAGATAGTGTAGTCACGAGATAGTTAGCCGCAAGGGAGGTTGACATGGGATTAGCGCATCGAAGACACGATATATCTGATAAGACATGGGCGTTGCTGGAACCGCATTTGCCTGGACGGGTTGGGGTTTGGGGAGGCGTTGCAAGAGATAATAGGCTGTTTATAAACGCTGTTTTTTGGATTATCCGCACGGGTTGTCCCTGGCGCGATCTGCCGCCGGATCTTGGGGATTGGAGCAACACCCATCGTCGTTTTATCCGTTGGCGCGATAAAGCGGTGTGGGAAAAACGACTCGAAGTTCTGATCGATGAGCCTGATTACGAATGGCTGATGATCGATGCAACACCTATAAAGGTGCATCCGCACGCAGCCGGTGCGGTGGGCGGAAACCAGGATATGACCCGATCAAAAGGGGGCTCAACACCAAGATACATCTGACCGTGGATGCGTTGGGTATGCCGGTCCGAAGGGTTATTACAGACGGTACCCGTGCGGATTGTACGCAAGCTTCAATCTTGATCGACGGTATCAGTGCAGAATATTTACTGGCGGATAAGGGCTATGACAGCGTTATCCCGCCGCGCAGAAATCGTAAAACTCAACAACCACCGGCTGAAAGCCGGTGGGTTGAAGTAACGGACTGAAAGTCCATGTGCGCGTCGCCTGAACGACGCGCCTAGGGTTCAACCCGAAAGTCACGCGCCGGATCCGGCTCAAAGTGATGATCCAGGTACTCTTGAATCATCTCTTCCGTCATCTCTCCGACCGTCACGCAAAAATAGCCACGCGCCCAAAAATGCCGTCCCCAGTAGCGCTTCTTCAATTCCGGGAACTCCTCAAACAACTTGCTCGACGATCGCCCCTTGATATGACGCATCATGTCACTGACCGATAGTTCCGGAGGTGCCGAAACGAGAATATGCACATGATCCTTGCTGACCACCCCTTTGATAATCCGAATCTCAAAGGCTTCGCAGGTTTGCCGCACCAGTTCTCGAACTCGCTGACCGACATCCCCGATCAATACTTTGTAACGATACTTGGTTACCCATACAAGATGATATTCAATCTTGTAAACCGT
>DEHY01000021.1 GCA_002352185.1 Competibacteraceae bacterium UBA2788 | reverse complement strand
CCGTCACCTGATCTGCGCGCCGTTCGCTAAATTCAGCGCGGCAATTCCGAATGGCCCATCAAATATTCATCGACCGCGCGGGCGCATTGTCGGCCTTCGCGGATAGCCCACACCACAAGTGATTGTCCGCGCCGCATGTCGCCGGCGGTGAACAGCTTGTTGACAGAGGTCTGGTAGTCGTCTTCTCCGGCGCGAATGTTGCCGCGACTATCCAGCGCCACGCCCAGTTCGCCCAACATGCCGGCATGAACCGGGTGAACGAAGCCCATCGCCAGCAGCACCAGACCTGCCCTGATCTCGAAGGCGCTGTCGGCTATTTCGACCATCGTCTGTCGTCCGTTGCGCTCCTGCCACTCCAGGCGCACGATCCGAATCGCTGTAACCTGGCCGTCTTGACCCACAAAGGCCTGGGTGGCGACGGACCAGTCACGATTACAGCCTTCTTCCTGCGAGGAGGACGTGCGCAGCTTCAACGGCCAGTTCGGCCATGTCAGCAGCCTGTTCTCGTGCAGTGGGGGCTGGGGCATGATTTCCAGTTGGGTTACGGATCGGGCGCCTTGCCGGATCGAAGTGCCGACGCAATCGGAACCGGTGTCGCCGCCCCCGATCACCACGACATCTTTATCCGTTGCCAAAATCTCCTCGTCCGCAATTTTCGCGCCGGCCACCCGGCGATTCTGTTGGGTCAGAAAATCCATGGCATAGTGAATGCCGCGCAGTTCACGACCGGGCACGATCAGATCACGCGGTTGCTCGGAGCCACCCGCCAGAGCCACGGCGTCGAATTCCACCAGCAATGAACGAGCGGGAATATCAGCGCCGACGTGGCTGTTGGGGCGAAATTCAACGCCTTCGGCCCGCAGTTGCGCCAGACGGCGATCAATCAGCCCGGCTTCCAGCTTGAAATCNNCAGGCCAGCCCGGCGGGGCCGGAACCCACAATCGCCACCCGCTTGCCGGTGCGATGGGCGGCGATTTGCGGCGTGACCCAGCCTTCGGCCCAGCCGCGATCAATGATGGCGCATTCAATGTCCTTGATCGTCACCGGTTGATCGTTGAAGTTAAGGGTGCAGGACGCCTCACAGGGAGCCGGACAGATGCGCCCGGTGAATTCCGGGAAGTTGTTGGTGGAATGCAGCACATCCAGCGCCTCGCGCCAGTTGCCCCGATACACCAGATCATTCCAGTCAGGAATGATATTGTGAACCGGACAGCCGCGATGGCAGTAGGGAATGCCGCAATCCATGCAGCGGGCGGCCTGTTCGCGAACCTGGGGTTCCGCCAGCGGCGCTACAAAATCGCGAAAGTGGGTGATCCGCTCAGCAACCGGCGCGTAGCCGTGTTCATGGCGGGCGATTTCCAGAAAACCGGTAGGTTTACCCATGATTTTTTACGCTCCCACGGCCAGACCGGCCTTTTTGTCATCATGCCGAACGGCAGCGAGAGCCTTGGCCTGCATGTCCTGTAACGCACGACGGTAATCCAGCGGCATGATCTTGATGAACTTCGGCACGGCCTCACGCCAATGTTCCAGCACCCGGCGGGCCGGTTCGCTGCCAGTATAGAGGTGGTGGCGGGCAACCAGAATTTGCAGGCGGAGGGCGTCGTGGCGCAGCAGGTTTTCAGGCAACGCAGCCTGCGCCAGCGCGCTCCACTCATGATGCAGTGCGTGGACGTTAAAGGTCTCCGCAACGTCATTGAGCGGTTCCAGCACCACCATATCGCGGTTGGCGCGGTGCACAAAGTCGCCGGTCTCATCCAGCACATAGGCGATGCCGCCGCTCATGCCTGCCGCGAAGTTGCGACCGGATGGCCCCAGCACCACGACTACGCCGCCGGTCATATACTCGCAGCCGTGATCGCCCACGCCTTCCACTACGGCCAGCGCCCCGGAGTTGCGCACGGCGAAGCGTTCGCCGGCCACGCCNNCCCGACAGACCTTTGCCCACGTAATCGTTGGCTTCACCGTGTAAATCCAGGGTAACGCCCCGCGCCAGAAACCCGCCAAAGCTTTGGCCGGCGCTGCCGGTCAGGCGGATATGAATGGCATCATCCGGCAAGCCGGCATGGCCGTAGCGCTGAGCGATAACGCCCGACAGCATGGCGCCGACAGTACGGTCGCTGTTGCGTACTGGAGTTTCGATCTGCACCGCCTGGCCCGTTTCCAGCGCTGGCGCCGCTTGGGCAATCAACCGGCGATCCAGCACTGCGTCCAGCCCGTGATCCTGGGTTTCGCAATGATGAACTGCGACGCCGGGCGGGGCGGGGGGTACGGCCAGCAGCCGGGTGAAGTCCAGTCCACGCGCTTTCCAGTGGTGAATCGCACGGCGCATATCCAGCCGATCCGCCCGACCGATCATTTCATCGAAGCGGCGGAAACCGAGTTGCGCCATCAGCTCGCGCACTTCCTGAACCAGGAAAGTGAACAGGTTGATCACGTGGGCGGGCTGACCGGGAAAGCGTTTGCGCAACTCGGCATCCTGCGTGGCGACTCCCACCGGGCAGGTGTTGAGATGGCATTTGCGCATCATGACGCAGCCGGCGGCGATCAGCGCCGCAGTGCCAAAGCCGAACTCATCGGCCCCCAGCATGGCCCCGATCACCACGTCTCTGCCGGTGCGCAAACCGCCATCCACCTGAACGGCGATTCGCCCGCGCAGCTTGTTTCGCACCAGAGTCTGGTGAGTTTCGGCCAAACCGATCTCCCATGGCGATCCGGCGTTCTGGATCGAAGTCAGCGGGCTGGCGCCGGTGCCGCCGTCTTCGCCGGAAATGGTGACGTGATCGGCGTGAGCCTTGGCTACGCCCGCCGCCACCGTGCCGACGCCGATTTCGGACACCAGCTTGACACTGATGGCGGCTTCGGGATTGACGTTTTTCAAGTCGAAGATCAGTTGCGCCAGATCTTCAATCGAATAGATGTCGTGATGCGGCGGCGGCGAGATCAGGCCAACGCCGGGAGTGGAATGGCGCACCCGGGCGATCCAGTCATTGACCTTGTGGCCGGGGAGCTGGCCGCCTTCGCCGGGTTTGGCGCCTTGAGCCATCTTGATTTGCAAGGTGTCGGCGTTAACCAGGTATTCAGTGGTCACGCCGAAGCGGCCAGAGGCGACCTGCTTAATCGCCGAACGCAGCGATTCGCCATTTTCCAGCGGGGTATAGCGGATCGGGTCTTCGCCACCCTCGCCGGTGTTGGACTTGGCGCCCAGTTGGTTCATGGCCAGCGCCAAGGTGGTGTGGGCCTCCCACGAGATCGATCCGAACGACATCGCGCCGGTGGCCAACCGCTTGACGATTTCACTCGCCGGCTCCACTTCATCCAGCGGAATCGGCGAACCGATGCCGCGCAGATCGAAGAGGCCGCGCAAATTGCGCAGACCGTCGCGCTGGTCGTCCATCGCCCGGCTATAGGCTTTGAACTGGTTGTAGTCGCCGGAACGCACCGCATGTTGCAGCAAGGACACGGTTTCCGGCGTCCAGGCGTGGCGCTCACCGCGCAGCCGGTAGGCCAGATCGCCGCCGGCATCCAGAGCATTGCGGTATAGCGGAGCGTCGCCAAAGGCCTGACGATGACGGGTGGCGACTTCTTCGGCGATTTCGGTCAAGCCAACGCCTTCAATCGCACCTTGAGTGCCGGTGAAGTAGCGTTCGATAAATGTGCCGGACAGACCCACCGCCTCAAAAATCTGTGCGCCGCAGTAGGACTGGTAGGTGGAAATGCCCATTTTCGACATCACCTTGAGAATGCCCTTGGCAATGGCCTTAGTGTAATGTTCGTGGGCATCGGCCTCGGTCAGGGGTTGCGGCGCGCCGGGCAAGCTGGCGGATAGGGTATCGAACGCCAGGTAGGGATTGATCGCCTCAGCGCCGTAGCCCGCCAGCAGACAGAAGTCGTGAACGCGCTTGGCTTCGCCAGTTTCTACCACTAATCCCACTTCGGTGCGCAGACCGGCGCGGATCAGGTGGTGATGGACAGCGGCGGTGGCAAGCAGGGCGGGAATGGCAATGTGATCGGCGTCCAGCCCCCGGTCGGACAGGATGATGATGTTGCCGCTGCGCCGCACCGTATCGGCGGCCTCGCGGCACAAATCTTCCAGCGCCCGAGCCATGCCCGCCGCGCCGCGCTCCACTGGATAACAGATGCTTAGGGTGCGGGCGCGGAAGGCGCGGTCAACGTGATATTCAATCCGGCGGATACGCTCCAGGTCTACGTTGGCCAGAATCGGGCGCTTGATGGCCAGCCGTTTCTGGCTGCCGGCGCTGCCCGGATCGAGCAGGTTGGGGCGCGGGCCGATAAAGGAGACCAGCGACATCACCAGCGCCTCGCGGATCGGGTCAATCGGCGGGTTGGTGACCTGGGCGAAGGTCTGCTTGAAATAATCGGCCAGCAGCTTGGGGCGGTCGGACAGCACTGCGGGCGGGATGTCGCGGCCCATCGAACCGATAGGATCTTCGCCGCTGACCGCCATGGGCGTCAGGAAGGCGCGCAAATCTTCCTGGGTATAGCCAAAGGCTTGCTGGCGGCGCAGCAGGGTGGGCGCATCGGGCGGCATCGGCCCGACTTCAGTCGGCAAATCCTGGAGGTGAATCTGGGTGGCGTCCAACCAGGTCTGGTAGGGGTGAGCGGCAGCCAGTTGGTTCTTGATCTCGCTGTCATCAATGATGCGGCCCTGCTCCAGATCGATCAGCAGCATTTTGCCCGGTTGCAGCCGCCATTTTTTGACGATTTTCTCTTCCGGGATCGGCAGAACGCCCATTTCCGACGCCATGATCACCTGATCGTCGTCAGTCACCAGATAACGGGCGGGGCGCAGGCCGTTGCGGTCGAGGGTGGCGCCGATTTGGCGACCGTCGGTAAAGGCGATAGCGGCGGGGCCGTCCCACGGTTCCATCAGCGCGGCGTGGTATTCATAGAAGGCGTGGCGGCGTTCATCCATCAGCGGGTTATCCGCCCACGCTTCCGGCACCATCAGCATCATGGCGTGGGGCAGCGAGTAACCACCGGCCAGCAGCAGTTCCAGCGCATTGTCGAAGGTGGCGGAGTCGGATGCGCCATCCCCGATCAGCGGCCAGAGTTTGTCCAGATCAGCGCCGAGCCGGTCGGATTTCATGTTGTGGCGCCGGGCCAGCATCCAGTTGATGTTGCCGCGCAGGGTGTTGATCTCGCCGTTGTGGCAGAGATAGCGGAACGGGTGCGCCAGCGCCCAGGTGGGGAAGGTGTTGGTGGAGAAGCGCTGATGAACCAGCGCCAGCGCCGATTCCAGGCGGACATCGCGCAGGTCCGGGTAATACACGCTGAGATTGCGGGCCAGGATCATGCCCTTGTAAACCAGGGTGCGCGAGGACAGCGAGGCGACGTAGAACGACATCTGGCGGCTTGACGGCGGATCGCCGCTCCAGATGCTGTGGTGCGCCTGCTTGCGCAATACGAATAATTTGCGTTCGAAAGCGTCGCTGTCTGCACAGTGGGCGCCGCGCTGGATGAAGACCTGCCGGATCACCGGTTCCGTAGACAACACGCTGTCGCCCAAACAGGCGTTGTTGGTGGGCACATCGCGCCAGCCCAGGAGGACTTGGCCTTCGGCGGCAATGCTGCGCTCCAGCGCGGCTTCGCACTGAGCGCGGGCGTCACGCGGCAGAAAGACCATGCCCACTGCATATTCGCCGGGAGCCGGGAGATGGATGCCGATACCGGCGCATTCGGCGCGCAGGAACGCATCGGGAATCTGAATCAGGATGCCCGCGCCATCACCGGCCAGCGGATCGGCGCCGACTGCGCCGCGATGGCTGAGATTGGCAAGGATTTCCAAGCCTTGGCGAATGGTTTGGTAACTCTTGCGATTTTTGATGTCAACGACGAAGCCGATGCCGCAAGCGTCGTGCTCGTTACGTGGGTCGTAGAGACCCGCCGTGGAGTGTTGGTGAGTCACAGTCATGGTCATTCCTCAAAATAACGGCGGCTGGCTGCATTCCGTGCGCTGGCGGCTCCGCAGATAGAGTCTTTTGATGCAATCCGCATACTACCGACCCCGTGACCGGTCATGCAACCGCCACGATGACTGCGTCGCCGAACTGGATGTTCGATAGGAGAACCGATTTGCTTGGATGGGAAAACGCTGCGTGAAAGCGGAGATATATCCGACGATGGCATATATGGAGCGGGCATGCTTGTGCCAGCTACGCCACTTGGCGTGCGGCGAGAAAGTCTTCCTCAACCAAATCGCGGCGCGAACCGGCCCCGGCCTGATACATCCAGGTGGAGAGCGCACTGTCTTCATCAAGTCCGGCATCATCGTCGGTCAACGCGGCGGGCATCGTGGCAGCGGGGTTTTGTTCGATGCGAATGACTGGCGCGTATTCCTCGAAGCGACCGCGCAGACTGTTCCAATCCGCTACGTTAACCTGATCGCCGGCGCGAACTCGGGCGCGCTGATAATGTACCTGAGTGCAACCGTCGCCCGGATAACGCTGGGCGCTGTTCTGAAAGAAATCGCGGGTGACAGCCCAGCCTTCGCTGGGTACCAGGATCAAACCGCGCTCCACATCGCTGGCGGGAAAACGGCCCAGCCCTTGCAGTTCACTCTGGGCGCGTTGCAGTTCGTTGGCATTGCGCCAAAGCCCAGCTAACCCCAGCGCCGGCATCGGACACAGATCGATGCCGACCAGACTGTTGATGCTGGCGAAATCACCCAAAATCCTTTCCTTGGCCAAAAAAGGGTGTTTCCAAGGCAGGGGCTGCCTCGCTTCCACGGCGTCCAGTCGGCGCCGCAAATCGGCGAGTGTGCGTTGCTGCTTTTCCGAAGCGTCCGATACCTGGTATGCCCGATCCAGCGCGGCACGCGCTTCGTCGGCGCGGCCAAGGTCGATCAACACCCCGGTCAGCCCGCAAGCGAGCACTTGATCCTTCGGGAAGTAAACCTGGGCCTCCCGACAAACCGCCAAGGCTTGCTCGCGTCGTCCGGCCACCCGCAGGGTATGCGCCAAGTCAGCCCAGCACACGGGATTGTCGGGAAAGCGGCGGATGGCCTGGCGATAGACCGCCTCGCCTTCGTCCACCAGATCGCGCATCGCCAGCGCATGACCGAGTTGAGCGTGGCTGAACGGGTTGTGCGGAAAGCGTCGGCGTGCGTACCAAAATACGGCGCGGGCGCGCGTCCAGTCGCCCAGTGCGTTCAGCGTGCGCGCCACCAGAGCCCAGGAATGATGGTCGCTCGGTTCCCAAAGCGTGGCTTCCTGGCCGAGATCCAGCGCCCACTCGGGATCGCGCATGGCTTGTGTGCCAAGGGCTTGATTCAAAAGATACTCGCCCAGCTGCCTAAAAGTGCGCGTCAGAAAATAGCTGTCGCCGGTTTCGCGTGCGTAGTGGCGGTGTTCGTCCAGCTTGGCGCGTAGCGCTGGGGATACCGTTTCGGGGGTGTGGTCGAAACGGTCCAGCAAGGGCCTGATTTCATCGTTCCAGTAAGGCGCTTTGAGCGGCGCGGCGCGGTTGGCCCTTGGAGATTCCTGATTCGCCGCCGGATAACGCTCGTCGAGCCAATGGCGCAAACGCTTGGGCGGACTCCGCCGGGCCATCCCCTCTCGGAAAGCGCCAGCCCATTGATCCCGGCGCATCGGATAAACGGCGGTGAGGAAATCAACCTCAGCCAGCCATTCCTTCTTCCGGCTATCGTCGCCACGCGCCGCCGTGCGGCCATAATCGAGAAAGCCTTGAATCAGGGCGCGTGGCAAGCCGCGCTCGACTTCGCCCTGATCGTCCTTGGGCATGCGGCGCAAGCCAAACAACGCCAGATCCGCTTCTTCCCTGACGCCGTGACGACACAACATCATCCAGAAAGGTAGCAGCTTGCGATCCAGTTGCGCCAGCGCCAAGGCACGTAAAAACACCGGGCGCGGATCGCGTGTGCGAAAAGCAGCTTGAACCTTGAGCCAAGCCCAAACGCCAGTCACCTGCTCGATGCACCAGGCACGGGTCTGGGGTAGGTCGAAGCCTTGCAGCAGGGCGAATGCATCCACCAGTGCCTGGGCGTAGATTTTGGCGTTAACACCTGGCGGTGCTTCCGTGGTGTGTAGCTGCTGTTTCAGCCAGCCGAGCAAGGCGGTGGGTAAAAGTTGTGGCAGGGCGTTGGAGGTTTCCGCCGCCGCATAGCCACCCAGCCAGACCTTACCCATGAGCAGGCGATCCAGCGCCGACAGGGGATCGGCGGCGAAGTCATCAAGCCAGGCTTGCGCTGCGGAGTCGAGCGCTGGATAGTCGGGTGAGGTATTAATTGGAGCCATGGGGTTTACGGCGCGCCGAAGTCGGCGCGATCCGCCTCCAGTTGCAGCCAAGCCAGATGCAAGCCGCGTAAGATCGCAAGATCGCCGGCCAGCGGGCGAGATACCCGACCCAAGCGCCAGATATGTTCTGGTGTGTAGGCGATGCGGCTATGCACCAGTTCCATACCCATGCGATATTCAGTCTGTGTTGTGGCAGGGTGCAAGTTGACCGAGCGTCCGACCTCGTATTGTGCCGCTGTGGAATTTGGCGCGGGCTGGGGCGTAGGAAAGAAAAAGGGGTTGATCCAACCATCAATCAATGTGGGAATAGCAAAACCGGGCGCGCCACTCGATTTGTCAGCCAGAACCTCGGCAACCGTATAGCGCATCAGCAGCACGGGGATTGGGTCGACGTGAGGTTCGGGGTTGTAGGAGCCCAAGCCCAGAAAATCACGCAGGGCATTGGGCCATTCGTCGCCAGCGTCCTTCAAAATGTCGTCTACCGCGATTTCGGTAGTGGCAAACGCCGGTCGCCGGTCGCGCCGGTCGTCCCACAAATCGCAAAATCGCTCAAGCACCGCGTTGTCGTGCGCCTTCACAGCACGCTCAAGCTCGGTGATATCGATTGTGGAACCTCTCAACGCGAAACCGACGTCCTCAATCCGTAGTAAATACAACCGGTCGTCGATATGACGCCAAGCATTGGCTGCGTTGTCGGCGGCAAAGGTATCGGGGATATCCGCTTCACTTGGGTCGATTTCCAAATGCCGTATGGCGTAATTCCCATGCAAGCCTTGCAGATCATTCATCGATGTAACGGACTTGCCCCTGAAAACCTCGCCGTAGCGGCCCAGACGCACATCACCAATGCGCTCTTCCATACGCAGATTATCGATGACCGCACGCTCCTCCTAGGCCGTGTTCACAAAAT
>DEHY01000116.1 GCA_002352185.1 Competibacteraceae bacterium UBA2788 | reverse complement strand
AGTTCCGCGCCGCGCTGGCCGGCGGCGATTTCGACCGCCGCCGCTTGCCGGAACGGGTCGCCATCATCGGCGTGGCCGCGCTGCCGCCGCTGGTGCTGGAGGTGTTGGCGGGGCTGGCGCGCTATGTCGATGTCCATTTATTCGTACTCAATCCCTGCCAGGAATATTGGGGCGATATTCAGGCTGAACGCGATCTGGCGCGCATGGGCGAGGACACCAACCCGGAGGAGGTCTATCTGACGGTCGGCAATCCGCTGCTGGCTTCGCTCGGCAAGCAGGGACGGGACTTCATTGACCTGTTGCAAAGTTATCCCCGCGCCGAATGGGACGGTTTCGCCGAACCGGACGGCGCCGATCTGCTGCATCGGTTGCAAGCCGATATCCTGCATTTGCGGGAGCGGGGCGGCGATGAGCATCCACCCCTGCCGCTGTCGCCGGACGACCGCTCGATCCAGATTCACGCCTGCCATAGCGCGATGCGTGAAGTCGAGGTGCTACACGATCAGTTATTGGCGCTGTTCGCGGCGCAGCGGGATTTGCGTCCGTCCGATGTGATTGTGATGGCGCCGGATATTGCTGCCTACGGACCGCTGATTGACGCCGTGTTCGACACCGCGCCACGCGACCGGCGGATTCCGTTCACGATAGCCGATCAGGGCGTCCATGCCGAAAACCCGCTGGTGGAAGCGTTCTTCGAGCTGCTGGATTTGGGCGGCGGGCGCTTCGACGCCAATCAGGTGTTGAGCCTGCTGGAGCCGCCGGCGGTGCGGCGTCGCTTTGATCTGGACGAGGCCGATCTGGATCGCATCCGCCGCTGGACGCAGGAGGTCGGCATCCGCTGGGGCATGGATGCCGAGGCCAAGACGCTTTGGGGATTGCCGGCCACCGCCGGGCACACCTGGCGGGCCGGGCTGGATCGCCTGCTGCTCGGTTACGCGCTGCCGGGGAACGGTCAGGATTTGTACGGCGGCATTCTGCCCTATGACGAGGTGGAGGGCGGCGAGGCGCAGGCGCTGGGGCAGTTGCAGAGCTTTACCGAAGCGCTGTTCGGGCTGGATGCGCAGTTGCGGGAACACCGTTCGCTGGCGGAGTGGGCGGACCGTTTGCACGCAGTGCTGGATCAATTCTTTGCACCCCGCGAGCGCGAGGAAAACGAGATTCAGATGATCCGCGCGGCGCTGGAGACGCTGCGCGCCAATGCGGATCGGGCCAGTTTTACCGATTCGGTGGGGCTGGACGTGGTGAAGTCGGCGCTGCGCAACCAGATGAACGCGGGTGAGAGCGCAGCGGGGCGGTTCCTGAGCGGCGGCGTCACCTTTTGCGCCATGGTGCCGATGCGCAGCATTCCGTTTGCCATCATGTGCCTGATCGGGATGAGCGACGACGCCTATCCGCGTTCGCACCGTCCGGTCGGCTTTGATTTGATGGCGAATTCCTTTCGGCGCGGCGACCGCTCCCGCCGCCAGGACGACCGTTATCTGTTTCTGGAGACCCTGCTGTCGGCCCGCCGCTGTTTGTATCTCAGCTATGTCGGCCAGAGCATCCGCGACAATACGACGCTGCCGCCGTCGGTGCTGGTCAGTGAGTTGCTGGATGCGGTGAATCGGGGTTTCGTTGGCGCCAATGGCAAACCGGCCAGCGCGCAGATCATCGTGCGTCATCCGCTCCAGGCGTTCAGCCCCCGCTATTTTATGGGTGATCAACGCTTATTCAGCTATTCGCGGGAACTGGCCGAGGCCAGCCGTCATGCCGGGCGCGGCGAGCGGGAAGCGGCCCCGCTGTTGACCACGGAATTGCCGGAACCTGAAGCCACCTTGCGGATAGTGACACTGGAGGGCTTGCTGCGGTTCTTCCGCAATCCGGCCCGATGGCTGTTGCGGGAGCGGCTCGGCATTCGGCCCGATGAGGGCGAAGAGGCGCTGGAAACCCGCGAACCTTTCGTGCTGGACGGGCTGGCGAATCATGGCCTGTTGCAGCGGATGCTGGAACTGCATCGGGAGGGACGGGCGTCGGCGGAGATTCAGGCGGTGGCGCAGGGTAGCGGATCGCTGCCGCACGGCCAGGTCGGCGAGTGCGTGTTCATCGAGGCGCGGGAGCGGGTGACGCGGTTTGCGGGGCGTTTGGGGCGGGTGCTGCCGCGCCGGGAACGGGAAGCGCTGGATGTGGATTTAACGCTGGGTGAATTCCGATTAACTGGCCGGTTGACCGGAATGACGCTGGCGGGCCGGGTCGGCTATCGGC
Organism: Competibacteraceae bacterium UBA2788; assembly: GCA_002352185.1. Classification (GTDB taxonomy): domain Bacteria; phylum Pseudomonadota; class Gammaproteobacteria; order Competibacterales; family Competibacteraceae; genus Contendibacter. Next base: position 3,126 of record DEHY01000116.1, on the reverse strand, counting down.
TGGCGTCCATGAAAGCCAATGATGTCCTCAATCTGTGGCTGTGCCATCTGGCGCTGAATGTCATGGCGCCGGAAGGCGTCGCGTTGCAAAGCCGCTGGGTCGCCGAGGATAGGGACATGATTCTGGAACCGGTCGAACACCCGGAGCTATTGCTGCGGGCACTGCTGGATCTGTACTGGCAGGGAACGCGACGCTTGCTGCATTTCTTTCCGAACAGCGCGCTGGCCTATGTCGAAAAACTCCAGCAGGGCAAAACCGGGGAAGAGGCATTGCGGGCGGCACGGCTGGCGTGGGAGGGCAGCGATTTTCAATCCTTTCCGCCCGAATCCGCCGATACCTACTATCAACTGGCGTTTCAGGACACCGATCCGCTGGATGCGGAATTCATGGATGTAGCCCACAGGGTGTTCATCCCGGTCTTTGGCTGTATGCCGCGCAATCTTCCATCGTAACCCTCGCATCAGGAAACCCATACCATTTCCCAACGATTCAGGAACCCGCTTGTTGGCGATAACTATTTGAATTTACGGCAAGCCAGGTAGGGTACGCGGTGTGTGCCCTACCCAGCTACATTTTGGGCCACATTGAGCATTTTATTGGCGTAGTCTCTGCCTGCGGTTATTGGAGGCAGCGGTTTTTCATCCTGCTGATAAAGCGCAACCACTTCTTCCACGATGTCGCATAGTTCAGAAAATACCTTTTTTTCGTTATCGCCATGACAACCTCCATAAAACAAACCAGGGCAACTGCCAATAAAGCATTGATCTTCTTCAGACCATTCTACAATTTTTACGTAGTAAGCGCTTTGCTTCATTGATTGGACTCCTCTATCGCTGCTTGCACCGCACGCTCCTGATAAGATTGCGCGTCATCACCCGTTTGACCAGAGACGACTACCGGTTTTTTCACCCTTGGATGCATAAAATTCCTATGACTTCCTTTTCCACCCCGGTTGATAAAACCAGCCTGCTCCAGTTCTCTAATCAACTCTCTAATCTTTCTTGGCATTTTTTGGTTGGCTTTGGCTAACCGCAAAGATAAACATCACATCATCGCCAGTATTCGCATAACCGAATTGTCTATCGCCTACCTTTTCCGTATGTGAACGATAGTCGGTACACAGTGCGTACCCTACGAAGCTCAATATCCATCGGGCAGAAAAAATCCCCGCGAGCGGCATAAAGCTCACGGGGATTGATGCAGGAAGTCAACCAGCGAAAATTTACGCCGCCAGCTTCACCGTATCCGCCACTGCGCGATATTCTGCCACCTGGTCAAAATTCAGGTAGCGGTAAATTTCACCCGCCTTGGCGGTGATGTCGCCCATGTGCTGCATATATTCGGCAAAGGTCGGAATCTTGCCCAGCAGCGCGCAAACCGCCGCCAGTTCCGCCGAACTCAGGTACACATTCGCGCCCTTGCCCAGCCGATTGGGGAAGTTGCGGGTCGAGGTGGACACCACCGTCGCGCCGTCGGCCACCCGCGCCTGATTGCCCATGCACAGCGAGCAGCCCGGCATTTCCATCCGCGCCCCGGCGCTGCCGTAAATCGCGTAATAACCTTCCTCGCTCAACTGATGGGCGTCCATCTTGGTCGGCGGCGAAATCCACAGCCGGGTCGGGATGCCGGACTTGCCGTTCAGCACCTTGCCCGCCGCACGATAGTGGCCGATGTTGGTCATGCAGGAGCCGATAAAGACCTCGTCGATCTTGGCGCCCGCCACCTCGGCCAGCGTCTTGACATCATCCGGGTCATTGGGGCAAGCCAGCAGCGGCTCCTTGATCGCGCTCATGTCGATCTCGATGATTGCCGCATATTCGGCGTCGGCGTCGGCTTCCATCAGCACCGGATTTTTCAGCCATTCCTCCATGCCCCTGATCCGGCGCTCCAGCGACTTGGCATCCTGATAGCCGTTGGCGATCATCCACTTGAGCAGGGTGATGTTGCTGTTCAGGTATTCGATGATCGGTTCTTTGTTCAGGCGCACGGTGCAACCGGCAGCGGAGCGTTCCGCAGAAGCGTCNNTCGCGCAGGGTGATGCCGGGCTGCATCTGGCCCTTGAAGCGCACCAGCACCGATTCCGGCATGTCGAGCGGCATGGAGCCGGTCGCGGCGGCGAACGCCACCAGCCCGGAACCCGCCGGGAAGCTGATGCCTATCGGGAAGCGGGTGTGCGAATCGCCGCCGGTGCCAACCGTATCGGGCAACAGCATCCGGTTCAGCCAGCTATGGATGATGCCGTCGCCGGGCCGCAGCGCCACGCCGCCCCGGCTGGAGATGAAATCGGGCAGATCGTGGTGGGTCTGCACATCCACCGGCTTGGGATAGGCGGCGGTGTGGCAGAACGACTGCATCACCATGTCGGCCGANNGTGTGGCAGAACGACTGCATCACTAGATCGGCGGAGAAGCCCAGGCAGGCCAGATCCTTCAACTCATCGCGGGTCATCGGGCCGGTGGTGTCCTGCGATCCGACCGTGGTCATCTTCGGCTCGCAGTAGGTGCCGGGGCGGATGCCCGCCACGCCACACGCCTTGCCCACCATCTTTTGCGCCAGGGTGAAGCCCTTGCTGGAGGTTTGCGGAACCACCGGGCGGCGGAAGATCGCCGAGGGGCCAAGCCCCATCACCTCGCGCGCCCAGTCGGTCAGGCCGCGCCCGATGATCAGGTTGATGCGTCCGCCGGCCTGCACTTCGTCCAGCAGCACGTCGGACTTGTACTCGAAGGTGGCGATGACTGCGCCGTTCTTCTCGATCTTGCCGGCGTAGGGGTAAATGTCGATGACATCGCCCATATTCATCTGGGACACGTCGCATTCAATCGGCAGCGCGCCGGCGTCTTCCTGGGTGTTGAAGAAGATCGGGGCGATCTTGCCGCCGAGACAGTAGCCGCCGTAACGCTTGTTCGGCACGAAGGGAATGTCATAGCCGGTCCACCACAGCACCGAATTGGTGGCGGACTTGCGGCTGGAGCCGGTGCCGACCACATCGCCGACGTAGGCGACCGGATGGCCTTTCGCCTTCAGGGTTTCAATCAGTTTCAGCGGGCCGAGCTTGCCCGGTTCGTCGGGTTCGATGCCGGGGCGGGCCATCTTCAGCATCGCCAGCCCGTGCAGCGGAATATCGGG
>DEHY01000188.1 GCA_002352185.1 Competibacteraceae bacterium UBA2788 | reverse complement strand
GCCGACGGCGCCGCCCGGTTCCGGGAAGATGGCTGGGATCGCGGCGGGGAGCGCGGCTTACGCGGCGTGGGCCGCAGCCGCGTCCTGCGCGATGGCGCAGTGTTCGAGCAGGCCGGCATCAACTTTTCCCATGTCGGCGGCGAACGGTTGCCGCCCTCCGCTACCGCGCAACGACCGGAACTGGCGGGCTGCGGCTTTGAGGCTATGGGGGTGTCGCTGGTGGTTCATCCCCACAACCCGTATGCGCCGACTTCACACGCCAATGTGCGCTTCTTCAGTGCGGCCAAGGATGGCGCTGAACCGATCTGGTGGTTTGGCGGCGGCTTCGACCTGACGCCTTATTACGGCTTCGCGGAGGATTGCATCCACTGGCACCGCACCGCTCAGGCGGCCTGCGAGCCGTTTGGCGCTGAGGTCTATCCCCGCTACAAGCGCTGGTGCGATGAGTATTTTTTCCTGAAACATCGCAATGAACCGCGCGGCATCGGCGGGCTTTTTTTCGATGATATGAATGAAGGCGGCTTTGCGCAGTGCTTCGCCCTGATGCGCAGCGTCGGCGATCATTATTTGCCGGCCTATCTGCCGATTATCGAGCGGCGTCGGAATAATGCTTATGGCGAGCGCGAGCGGGAATTTCAGCTTTACCGGCGCGGGCGCTACGTCGAATTCAACCTGGTTTACGACCGGGGCACACTGTTTGGGCTGCAATCCGGCGGACGCACCGAATCGATCCTGATGTCGCTGCCGCCGCGCGTGCGCTGGGAATACAACTGGCAACCCGAACCCGGCAGCCCGGAGGCGCGGTTATACGATGTTTTCCTGAAGCCGCACGACTGGCTGGCGGCGGCAGACCCGGAGATTTTGGAATAGAGCGGTTATTCCCGGCGCATCCGATCCCTTCGCTCAAACCGGCAATACCCGCGCAAAGACGGCCTTGAGATAATCCGTTTCGGGAATCGCCGGATGCACCGGATGATCCGGCCCCTGCCGACCTTGTTCCAGCACCGTCAGATTGCGATCCAGATGCCGCGATCCTTGCAACAGGGTTTCCACCAGCGTCTCACGCGGGAGCAGTTGCGAACAGGAGCAGGATGCCAGCAGCCCGTCGCGTTCCAGCACCTGCATCGCCATCTCATTGATCCGCCGNNTCGAAATGCTCGCGGGCCTCGCGCAGCGCCTTCAGCACCTCGAAGGCATCGCCCCGACGGGTCTGCACCCGCTCAGCGACCCCGTTCAGCGCGGCGTTGGCTGCGACCTGATCCAATGCCGCAGCGGAGGAATCCACGCACAACACCTCACGGGCGCCCTGCGCCGCTGCCCGAACGCCCCAGGCGCCGATGTAGCTGAACACGTCCAGCACCCGCCGATCCCGGATATAGCGATCCAGCCGGGCGCGATTGTCGCGCTGGTCGTAGAACCAACCGGTTTTCTGCCCGGTGCGCGGCGCGATCTGAAAGCGCAGGCCGTCTTCCTCGATCTCCACCGTTTCGGGAACCGTACCGGACGCATCGGCAACATACCGTTCCAGACCCTCCAGTTCCCGCATCGCGCCGTCGTTGCGCCACAGCACCGCCGCCGGTTTCAGCACTTTGTGCAGGGCGGCCAGAATGTCGTCCTTGACTCGATCCATGCCGGCGGTGGTGATCTGCGCGACGCAGAGATCGCCGTAGCGGTCCACCACCAATCCCGGCAAGCCATCGCCTTCGCCGTATGCCAGCCGGTAAAACGGCTTTGGATACAGCCGCCGGCGCAGGCTCAGCGCCACGTTCAGGCGATGCGTCAGCAGCGAAAAATTGAGCGGGTGCGCGGGATCGCGGCTGACCAGCCGGGCGCAGAGCAGGACGTTGGGATTGATGTAGCCGGTGCCCATTACCTTGCCGTTGCTGGCCTGAATTTCCACCGGCTGACCCGGCTGGAAATCACGCAAGGGCGTGGCGACAACATCAATCTCGTTGCTGTAGACCCAGACATGACCGGCGCGCAGACGGCGGTCTTCATCCTTGCGCAGGCGCAACGGGGCAAAATCGGCGGGGGAAACGGGAGCGGTGGACATGGGATAATGGCTTTCAGGCATTCGAGTCATGGAATCGGCAGACAGCATTGTGAGATGAGGCGGTTTTCCCGCCGATCCAACTGTCAGAATATGCGCTGTAGCTTACTCCAAACTGCGAGCTTTCCGCCTATGCCCAAAATGCGCACCAGTTTTCAAGGTCTGGTTCGACTGCTGGCCCATAGTCTGTACCCCGAACCCGACGTGTTTATCCGTGAACTGCTGCAAAACGCGCACGACAGCATCCAGTTACGGCGGATTGAACAGTCGGAACCGGCGGGCGAGATTCATATTGTCGTTGATGAGCGCAACCGCGCCCTGATTTTCACCGACAACGGCGTCGGCATGGATCGGCGGGACATTGAAGATTTCCTCAGCGTGATCGGCAGCACCGGCACCGGCAGCCGCGCCCGTGAACTGGCGGCGCGCGCGGTGGCGGTCGCCACCATCGGTCAATTCGGGATTGGCCTGCTGTCCGCGTTCGTGGTGGCGGAGCGGATCGAAGTGCAGACCCGTAAGGCAGGCGCAACGCAAAGCTGGCGCTGGGTCAACCAGGGTGACGAGGAGTACCAACTGGAGGCGTTGCCCGCCGCTGCGCAACCGCCCGGCACGCAAGTGACGGTCACGCTGGCGGCGAATCAAACCGCGTTTCTCGACAGCCGCTTAATTCGTCAGGCCGTGCGCCGTTACGCCGATTTCCTGCCGTTCCCGATCCGGCTGAACGGCTTTGGTCCAATCAACGCGGTCAACGCGCCTTGGCACGAACCCGGCTGGAGCGATCCGGCGATGCGGGCAGCGGCGTTGACGACCTTCCTCAGCCAGCGCTACGCCGATTCGCCGCTGCTGACGATTCCGGTGGATTTGGCGCATCCGCGCGCGCTGGGCGGCTTGTTCGTCGCCGCCCGCTATGCGCCCGGCGCGCAAGCCGGCGGAACCCTGGATGTGTTTCAGGCCCGGATGTGCATTCGCTCAAATGACCGTGAACTGTTGCCGGAATGGGCGCGCTTTGTGCGTGGGGTGGTGGACTGCCCGGAGTTGCAGCCGACCGCCGCCCGCGACAATGTGTTGCGGGACACCGCCTATCACACCCTGCGCGAAGCTCTGGGCGCGGCCATCGTCGCCGCCCTGCTCGATCTCGCCGCCCGTGACCGCCCGCGTTTTCTGCAACTGTGCGACTGGCATCACGACGCGATTAAAGGCATGGCGGCGCAGCACCCGGAGTTCGGCGCGGCGGTGCTGGATTGCCTACCGTTCGAGACCCATCAGGGGCAGTTGAATCTGCCCGACTATCTGGCGCGCCAGCCGACAGCGGATAACGGCAAACGTCCGCTGTACTTCTTCACCCACGCAGCCGACGCCAATCAGTTCTATGCGCTGTGTCAGGCGCGGGCGGTGCTGGCGATCAATGCCGGTCGCCTCTTCGATGAAGCGCTGCTGCGCCGCTATGCCGGTCAGCATCCAGAAACGGTGGAACTCAAGCCTTTGGATCAGTTGGACGATCCGGCGCTGTATGAGCGGTTGACGCTGGAGGAGGAAGCGGCTTACCAGCGGCTGGCGCGGGCGCTGGATCGGGCGCTGGGGAGCATGGACGCGCGGGTGCGGACGCAGGTGCGCCGGTTTCAGCCGGCCACGCTGAGCGCGGTGTTAATCGCCGGTCAGCGGGTCACTGCTTTTGATGAGATGGAACGGGCGCTGGAAAAGCCGTTTCTGCTGGACGGGCTGGCGGAGCTGGCCGGCGAGGTGCGCGACCGCTTGCGCCAGCATCCGCTGACCCTGTTTCTGAACGCCGCCCATCCGCTGGTGCAACGGCTCGGCGCGCTGGCCGATCCCGACGACCCGCGCTATCGCCTGCTGCTGACGGGGTTGTATCACGGCGCTTTGCTCAACGCCCAGCACCGGCTGACGCCCGCCGCCGCCCGCCGCTTTCATGCCGATTTGCAGGCGTTGCTGAGCGCGCATGTTGAATTGATTTGATTTGCCAGGGTCGGCGCTCATTCGTGGTCCGCCAGCACGATATGCAGCCGCAGCGGCCCATGCGCGCCGAGTTGCATGGTCTGTTCAATGTCGCCGCTGCGCGAAGGGCCGGTAATGTAATTGACCGTGCGGGGCATCTTTGAGCTTTGCGCCCGCAGTAAATCCCAGCCCTCTTCGTAAACTCCGACGATGCGGTCGGCGCGCAGCGCCACGATGTGGGTGTCCGGCAGAAAGTTCAGCGTGGTGGGGTGGTGCGGCCCGGACAACATCATCAGGGTGCCGGTTTCGGCAATACCGGCGAACGCGGGCGTCACGCTGGTTTTGTCACCGTCCCGCGCCGCCCGGCATTCGATGTGGAGCGCGGTTTGCGCGGCCCAGGGCAGCGCCGCCAGTTCCGGGTCCGGGGCCATGACGATCTCCATCGGCAGCCGCTCCCGCTCCAAAAATGCCGCCACCGCCGCTGGCGCTTCCGCCAGACTCGCGATCCGATCCAGCGTCGCCAGCGCAGATTCCGCCATCCTGATAAACAGCGCCACCTGTTCGGGGTGCGGCAGTTGCGCCCGCGCCGGAATGATGTTGCGGGGCGGATGGGTCAGCCGCGCCTCCAGCTCCACCCGGCTGAGGTCAGCCAGCAGACCGCGCTGCAAACCGCGCCGGATATTGCTCAAAATGTGCTTACGCGCTTCGCTCATGATTGCGCTCTCCGCCGCGCCGCCCATTGCTGCTGAAAGGTTCGGCCCTGCGGCGCGGGCAGATCGCGCCAGACGGTCCAGCCCTTCGCCAGCGCCAGATTCTTAATTCGCCCGTCTCGCCCGCTCAATCGTCGCAAGACCCAGGCGCCGAGATTGGCGGCGATCCGGTACAGCTTTGGCCGTTTGGCGAAAAAGGCCCACACGCCCAGGCCGAAGCGGGTCGCAGCCGGTGACAAATGACGCTCGAATTCGCGCTCCCGCCAATGCCGCATCATCTTCGGCAAGGGAATATGCACCGGGCAGACTTCCTCGCAGCGCCCGCAGAAGGTCGAGGCGTTCGGCAGATGACCCGCAGCCTCGACGCCGATCAGGTGCGGAGTCAGCACCGCGCCCATCGGCCCCGGATACACCCAGCCGTAAGCATGGCCGCCAATCGCGCCGTACACCGGGCAGTGATTGATGCAGGCGGCGCAGCGGATGCAGCGCAGCATGTCCTGGAACTCGCCGCCCATCATCCCGCTGCGACCGTTGTCCAGCAGCACCACATGGAACTGCTCCGGCCCGTCGAGATCGTTGGCGCGGCGCGGCCCGCTGGAGAAGGTGGTGTAAACGCTGATCTCCTGGCCGGTGGCGGAACGGGACAGCAGACGGATGAAGGTGCTGACATCCTCCAGGGTCGGGACCACTTTTTCGATGCTGGTCAGCGCGATATGAACCCGTGGCAGGGTTTGGGTCAGGTCGCCGTTGCCCTCGTTGGTGACGATGACCGTGGTTCCGGTTTCGGCGATGCAGAAATTGGCCCCGGTGATGCCGACATCGGCGCTCAGAAACTGGCGGCGCAACACCTGACGAGCTTCGTCCATCAAGGCCCTTGGTTCCGTGCGGCGCTCCGTGAAGCCGTATGGACCGTGATGGGCATGAAAAGCGTCGGCCACCTGCTCGCGGTTGAGGTGAATCGCCGGCGCGATGATGTGACTGGGGCGCTCGCGGCGCAGTTGAATGATGTATTCGCCGAGATCGGTTTCTATCGGCTGGATGCCGTGACTCGTCAGAAAATCGTTGAGGCCGATTTCCTCGCTGATCATGCTCTTGCCTTTGGTGACGCGCCGGGCGTTCACGGCGCGGCAGATTTCAAGCACGATTTGGTTGGCTTCGGCGGCGTCACGCGCCCAGTGAACCTGTCCGCCCTGCTCGTTGACCTTGGCCTCGAACCGTTCCAGATAAAAATCCAGATGTTCGAGTACGTGGTTCTTCAGGTCGCGGCCCGCCGCACGCAATTGATCAAATTCCGGCAGCTTGGCGACGGCAGCGGCCCGCTTGCGGCGAAAGCCGGGCTTGACATTCTGCAACGCCCGCTGGAGCGTCGGATCTTTCAGCGCGGCGCTGGCGTTGCGGGTGAAATGCTGAGGGTTTGCAACAGTTGAAATAGGCATACGTTGACACTCATAGCAAAATAACAGGGATGAAACTCAGTGTATGGGCCAAATCGCAAGGACTGTCATACAAGACAGCGTGGCGGCTGTGCAAGCCGGTGTCCTCGCAAGCGGCGCGGGCCTACCTGCGCGGGATGTTGCAAAAGGCGGGGATCGAGAAGAAAATTAGCCCGCATAAGTTACAGCACACCTACGCGACCAATCTGCTGAACGCCGGGGCCGAACTGGTGGACATCAAGGCGCTGCTGGGCCACGAGAGCATTGCTACGACGCAGATTTACACCAATGTCGGGCAGGAACGGATGGAGAAGGTGGTGGCGCGCCTTTAATTGCGTCTCAGAATACTGTTTTACATAGATCCGATTTGGTATTGGCTTTTTGATGAGAGGTTATTGTGAACATAAGATTTTTTTCGCTATTAATTTTTGCGTTGCTCTTAAGTGAAGCAGCATATTCTTTTTATATACCAACCGAGGATGAAGTTAAAAGAATTCTTCAACTCTGTGCTGCTGGCAGTGATAGTGGTGTTGTTGGTGTCTTGGAGGGTTCGTTTCGTGTGCTTAGAGAGAAAGGAGAAGCTTCTGGCTCTGTAGGTGTTGTGGGTAAAAAATTTGATTTTGGTGCGATACTTAATCAGACTAAAGATGAATCTATAAAGTTAGAAGCTTTTCGAATATATAATAGTTGCATTAAAAGTATTCTTCAAAAAGATGGTGATACAGGTAGACGGGATAAAAGTGAAATTGATTCTGCTAATCTTATTTTTCAACATCTATATATTAACGTAATTAATCCGCCTTTAGATGATCCTATTTTTATAGTAAATGATAAAGATATTAATGCAATGTTAGCAAGGGATTTTTCTTATGAAAATCATAAGGAATATGTATTTCAAGGTTCGCCAGAACAGCTTAATCTTGTTTTGGGGAAAAATAGGATTGTTGTCAGGTATGGTAAATTTAAGCTTGAGAACGTCTTAAGAATTACACAAAAACAATTAGAAGAAGCTAAACAATATTCTGACCTAACCCGAATTCTTAACAGTCATAGTGCGCCAAAAGTTATTGCCATGAATTACTTTAGAGGGATTACTACATTTTGTGTACAATATGCTCCTGATAATGAAGCTATATTTTTAATAAATGGTAAAGATATTAGTAGATATGTTGGAATTGATAGTTCCACTCCATTTGAGAAGTATTACAGTTTTAGTGGTTCACCAAGCAAATTTAATTTGGTTAGTGGAAAAAATAAACTAGCTGTAATATATGGTAATATTAAGCTCGAATACTCTTTTAGTTTAGCAGATCAAAATTTAATTGAAGCCTACAATATTTATGGATATTGATTGGTGGTGTTTGTCTATCTGCTATGGAGAGTAGATGGATAGTAACCATTGATGCTAGATTGGTGCTAGTTTATTTTTTGTTAGCAGAATCAACGGCTTACGGCTCGTTGGTTGCTGGTACCAGAGGACACGCCCGAACTGCACAAACACCTCGCCCTTCGCCGCGACCAAATCCAGCCACGGCCCCAGTTTCTGATCGCGGGCGTAGCGCAGGGTCATCGATCAGGTCCGGCTTGTAGCCAAACAGGGTCACCCCGCCTAGGTACAGCACCGAAGCGAAGGCGACGTGAGTGCCGAGGGTCATGCGGCTTTACTCGAACAGATCCGCGTGCGTCCCAGCGCGAACGAAGACGATCAGGTCGCTGGCTGGCGGGTCGGCCAAGCGGTAGAGCAGCAGGAAATCCCCGCCGATATGGCATTCCCGGCAGCCCTTCCACGCGCCTTGCAAGGGATGGTCGAGCCATTCCGGGCCGAGCGGGGCGTCGGCGGCGATCAGCAGGAGCATGGCTTCTTTCAACCGCCCTAAATCGTACCGGCCGGAGCGGCTCAACCGTTCCCAGTCCTTGCCAAATGCCTTGGTGTAATCGACCCGCCGGGGCGGGGCGGCCCGCTTAGCGCGCGCCGGTTTCTTGGCCGAGGGCATCGAACAGCGCCTTGGTGTCGGCGAAGCGGGCGTTGCGCGCGCCGATGATCGTCTCGGCCTCGGCCAGCGCGACGCGCGTTTCCGCGTTGGGGGCTTTCAGCTCGAACGGCAGGCGTTGTTCGGCCACCACCCGCGTCAAAAACACCCGCACCGCGTCCGACAAGGACAGCCCCATCGCCGCCAAGGTATCCGCCGCTTGGGTTTTGAGGGCTTCGTCCATCCGAATGTGTACCATCGTAGTCGCCGCCATAAAATCGCCTCAAAAATTTCTCAATTGAGATTACTTGTATCTCAATTGTCTGGGCAAGACAAGGGTCACGGCAGGCGGCCCCGCTCGCGCAAGGTGGCGAGGTCGTCCTGTAAGTCGTCCGGGTCGTAGTGGGCTTCGATGCGCCGCAGGCCCAGCCATTGCCGGAACTCCCACCGCGTCAGCCCGGCCAACTCGCACGCCTTGCCCAGCGACAGCCGCCGCTGGGCGTACAGCGTGAGCGCCAGTTCGAGCCGCAGGTCGTGGGCGCTCATCTGCGCGGCGTCCAGCACGACTTGCGGAATTTCCAGGGTCGCTATCGCGTCTTCAGCCATGGTTGCTACTCCATCTTGAGGATGGGTGTTCGCCGCTAATTCGCCCGCCCCGCCCCCCGCAACAGGAACACCCGGACGGAGATGACAATCGCCGCCAGCATCCCGGCAAAGATGTAAAGCTCGGTGTCGCCGGTGCCGATGGCGAGATAGCGCGCCCCGATCACCGAGGCCAAGGAAACAATCATCACCGGCGTAAAATCGATGTAGCGCACGCCCGCCGCATGGCGCATCTCCCGAATCTTGCGCTTGTCTACCAGCCGCTCCTTGGCGGAATCGTCCAGCATGTCGGCGATGGCCTGCGGGTTGCCGCCGCTCTGTTTGACGATGTGGCCGATGAACAGGCCGGGCGCTTCGCTCAGCATCCCCTGCCGGGCGCCAGCGCCGCGTCGGCGTGGACAACGGTGGTTTGCATCACGCCGCTCCTCGGTCGGGTTCGCCGATAGCCGGAATATCAGCCAAGTCGGCCAGTACTTCAGCCACATGGCGGACCTGCACCGTCGCGCCTTCACGGTGCAGCTTGCCGGCCATGTTCAGCAGGCAGCCCAGATCGCCGGCCAGCACCGTGTCGGCCCCGCTGGCGAGAATGTGGTCAACCTTCTCGCTGATCATGCGGTTGGACAGTTCTGGATATTTGACGCAGAAGCTGCCGCCGAAGCCGCAGCACACCTCGCTTTCCTCCATTTCCCGCAGGCTTAACCCGTTGACCGAGGCGAGCAACCGGCGCGGCTGGAGTTTGACGTTCAGTTCGCGCAGCCCAGAACAGGAATCGTGATAAGTGACCACGCCCGCGTAGGCAGCGCTCACCCGCTCCACGTTGAGGACATCGGTCAGGAACGACGCCAACTCAAAGGTTTTGGCGCTGAGGCGTTCAGCGCGGGTTTTCCAGCCGGGTTCGTCATGGAACAGGTTTGGATAGTGATGCTTGATCATCCCGCCGCAGGAACCGGACGGGGCCACCACATAATCGAAGGTCTCGAACGCGGCGATGACCTGCCGGGCCAGCGCCTGGGCGTTGGTGCGGTCGCCGGAATTGTAGGCCGGCTGGCCGCAACAGGTTTGCGCGGCGGGAACCGCGACCGTGCAACCGGCGTCCTCCAGCAGCTTCACGGCGGCGAAGCCGACGGTCGGGCGGAACAGATCCACCAGACAGGTGATGAACAGGCCGACGTGCGGTTTTACCGCAGGTGGAGGATGCATAACGGAGTTCTCCTGGCTGGATCGTGCGTCAATCGCGGATGTGCAGGGTGACGGCGTAGCGTTCGGTCACGGAGGCGTCGCCTTCCCAGAACCGCCAGTATTTGAGCTTGAGGGCGACATCGCCGACCTGCCGGGCGGTGAAGGTGAAGACGCGCTGACCTCTGGCGCCCACATGCGTTTCGGTTGCTTCGGTGAATGCGGTGCTGTCCAGTGCTAGTCGCTGACGGTCGGTTTCATCAATCGCCCAGCCAAACCCGGTGCTGGGGTTCTCTGGCAGTCGCACCGCGATCCGTTCGCCAATCTTGACCTCGGCGGTGCGGTTGTTGTCGGCGCGGCTGAGGATCAGCACGCCATTCTCGCGGCTGCCTGCGGGAGCAGCGACCGGCGGGTCGTTCTTGGCCGCGCTGCAACCGGCTGCGAGCAGCACGGCCAGCGCCACCGGGATTAAACGGGAGAGGAATGACAATCTGTTGCGAAATGTGGGCATGGGCATTGACCGGGTGAGTGGCGGTGGATGAATTGCCAGGGTCGGCTAAAGTTAGTCTTGACAAAGGTTACTTTATCAATATCAATTAGTATCTATAATTCCAGGTTATAAATATAGCAATCTTATACAGGTTGTTGAATTTTTAAATACCATTCCAATTTCTTGAAATTAAAAATAGT
>DEHY01000184.1 GCA_002352185.1 Competibacteraceae bacterium UBA2788 | reverse complement strand
TTCGATCTCGGCGGGATGATCAACGACATTATGGGCATGATGGGCCAGCGCACTCTTGAAAAAGGTTTGGAACTGCGGCTCGAACAATCCTCGCGGGTGGCCCGCTACATCCGGGGCGACGAAACCCGGTTGCGGCAGGTGCTGGTCAACCTGCTGGGCAACGCCATCAAGTTCACCCAGCGTGGTGTCGTTACCCTGCGGGTGGACGCCCCACCGGATCCGGGCGGGCCGCGATTGTCGATTGAGGTGGAAGACAGCGGCCCCGGCATCGCCCCGGACGATCAGGCGCGGATTTTTGACCCCTTCGTGCAGGTGGGTCAGCCGGCGGCGCAGAAAGGCACCGGCTTGGGACTGGCGATCACCCGGCAATTTGTGGAGCTGATGGGGGGGAAAATCAGCGTGACCAGTCAGCCTGGGCGAGGCAGCTGCTTCCGGGTCGAACTGCCGGTCGATACGGCTTCCGCAGGCGATGTGGCGAGATCGCCGGGTGCGAGCGGTGAGGTGCTGGGTCTGGAGCCAGGCCAGCCGGCCTGGCGGATTCTGATCGTCGAGGATCAGCCGGAGAGCGCCCTGCTGCTGAGCCGACTGCTGGAAGGGGTGGGGTTTCAGGTGCAAACGGCGGAAAATGGCCTCCAGGGAATCGAACGGTTTCAGCAGTGGCAGCCCCATCTCATCTGGATGGACCGGCGGATGCCGGTGCTGGACGGGCTGGAGGCGACCCGGCGCATCCGCGCCCTCGAAGGCGGCCAAGAAGTCAGAATCGTCGCCCTGACCGCCTCGGTGTTCGCCGAACAGCACGAAGAAGTGCTGGAAGCGGGGACGGACGAAATCCTGCACAAACCCTTTCAAACCGGGGAGATTTTCAACTGTCTGGCCCGCCATCTGGGCGTGCGCTACGTCTACCGGGAGTCTGCCGCGTCGCCCGATGCGGCGGTGGAGACGACGCCGGACCGGGCGACGCTGGCGGCGCTGCCGGAGTCGTTGCGGCAGGAGTTGGCGGACGCCCTGGTGGCTCTGGATACCAAACGCATCAACGCGCTGATCGGGTACGTGGCCGAACGGGATACAAGCCTGGGCCAACTCTTTCGTCGTTGGGCTGACAACTTCGATTACGGGCTGATCGAGGAAGCACTGCGAGGTGAGCAAATTTGATGGGCTGATGGTTGGCACCGCCCGGCAGAGGTTTTCCCGAACCCGCCGACGCTAACGACGATGTCAGCAAAAATCAGGTCGTGACTCATTCCACTGACTCCAAGGCGAGAGAAGATGGACATCTCGTACAGGCAGATCGCCAAGATCCACGACAGCGCTTCGCTGACCCTCTGGCGTGCGCTGCGCATATCCGATGCTCGTCCGGTGCTGCTCAAGACCGGCGGGCATTCCAACGACGACACGAGCGAGACGATCCGCAACGAGGCGGAGCTGCTTTCGAGCGTTGCGGGCGACAACATCGTCGGCTTTCTCGGCACCGATGACAGCGATTCCAACCCGCGACTGATTCTCGACGACCCGGGTGGAATGCCGCTCGCCGACTGCTTCGCAGCCGGTCCACCGGATATCGACACCTTCCTCTGCATTGCGTTACAAGCCGCCCAGGCGCTGGAAAAGGTTCATGCAGCCGGAATCGTCCATGGCGGCATCAACCCCGAGAACTTTCTCTATCACCCCGAGCGCCGCCAGATCAAGCTGCTGGGCTTTGCTACGGCCACTTTCGTTCCCAAGTACAGACAGCCATTCGATTCTCCCGCCCGGCTGGCCGCGTCGCTGCCCTATGTGTCGCCGGAACAGACGGGGCGCATGAACCGCAGCGTCGATTATCGAACCGATTTCTATTCGCTGGGCGTAACGTTCTACGAGCTGGCCACCGGCCAGCTCCCGTTCGTCTCCGACGATCCGCTGGAGATCGTTCACGCCCACCTGGCGGTCGTGCCGCCCGACCCGATCACGCTCAACGCCGAGATCCCGGCGACGATCTCCCGGATCATCATGAAGCTGATGAGCAAGACCGCCGAGGAGCGCTACCAGTCCGCTGCCGGGCTTCGCCGCGATCTGGAGCGCTGCGCGTCGGAGTGGCGACAACAACGACAGATCGGCAGCTTCCCGTTGGGGCGCGATGACCGTTCGACCAGGCTCCAGATTCCCCAGGAACTCTACGGTCGGGAGCAGGATGTCGCCGCCCTGCTCTCGATCTTCGCGGATGTGGCTGAGGGCGCGACGACGCTGCTGTTGATTTCCGGCTATTCCGGGGTGGGCAAGTCTTCGCTGGTTCACGAGATGTATCGGCCCATCACCGAACGAAGAGGTTTCTTCCTCGAAGGAAAGTTCGAGCAATACCGGCGCGACATCCCGTTTTTCGCCTGGATCCAGGCGCTCGACGGCTTCGTGCAGCTCCTGCTCCGCTGCCCGGAGCAGGAGCTGGCGCAGTGGCGACAAGCGCTGCAAATAGCGTTGTCGGCCAATGGCCGGGTGATGACCGACCTGCTGCCCACCCTCGAACTGGTCATCGGCCCCCAGCCGCCGGTGCCCGATTTGAACGGCTAGGAGGCGATGAACCGTTTCACGTATGTATTCCGGCAATTCGTCAGCACGCTGGCGCACCCGCGACATCCGCTGGTGATTTTTCTCGACGACCTGCAATGGATCGACGCCGCTTCGCTCGACCTGCTGCAAAGTCTGCTGAACGACGCCACGCTGACCCATGCGCTGTTCGTCGGCGCCTACCGCGACAATGAAGTCGCCCCGGGAGACGCGCTCACCGCCACTATCGCCGAGCTGGAACGAAGGAAGGTTCGCGTGCGCCATGTGATGGTGCGGAACCTCCAGCCTGAAGACGTCGAGAAGCTGATCGGGGACGCACTGCCCGACACCGTGTCCGACAGCCGTTCGCTGGCCCGCCTCGTCCATGCCAGGACCGCCGGCAACGCCTTTTTTGTTCATCAGGTTCTGCATCTTCTGGAGGAAGGCGACTACTGGGATTTCGACGAGTCGCACCGGGTTTGGCGACTGGACATGGACAAGGCGCATTCGCTCCAGATCACCGACAATGTCGTCGATCTCCTGATCGAGAAGATTCGCTGCCAGCTCCCGGCGGATTTGTCGCAGCTTCTCGCCTTCGCCGCCTGCATCGGCAACCATTTCGACCTGTCGACGCTCGGTCGGCTCACCGCGCAAACGCCAGCCGGCGCCCGCCAAAGCTTGCGCCAGGCGATCCGGGATGGTTGGGTGAGCGCGCACGCCGACCACTATGCGTTCTCCCACGACCGCGTGCAGCAAGCCTTCTATTTGCTGATCCCGGAAGACGAGAGACGGCGGAACCACTTGCGGATTGCCCGCACGCTGTCGGCGGGCGACGGGGCGAGCGAGGACTGGATTTTCGACGCCGTCAATCACCTCGGCCATTGCCTTGCTCTGGTATCGGAGCGCGACGAGCGCTACCACTTTGCCGCCCTGGCGCAAACCGCCGGCGAGAAGGCGAACCGCACGGCGGCTTACGAAGCCTCGCTCAAGTACTACCTCCTGGGTATTGCGCTGCTGCCCGAAGGGCACTGGCAGGAACGGTATCCAGAAAGCGCCGCCCTGTTTCTCGGCGCCGCCGAAGCGGCTTTCCTGGTCGGGCGCTTCGCCGAAATGGAACAGTTCTGCCAGACGATGATGGCCGCTGCCACAACGGTGCTGGAACGGATCAAGGTCTGCGAAATCCTGGTCAGCGGCAAGCTGGCGCAAACGCGCTTGCGGGAAGCGATGGACATCGGCCTTGAGGCGTTGCGCCTGCTCGGCGTGGATTTTCCCGCGTGCATCGAGGAACGGCATTGGCAAGCCTGGCGAAATCGGGTCGGCGCAAGCCTGGGCGACCGCCGCCTGTCGGCATTGATCGATGCGCCGGAGATGACCGATCAGAATGCGCTGCTGAAGCTGCGCATCCTGTCGCGGCTGTTGCCCGCAGTCTACAAGTTCAGCCCCGATCATTTGCCGCTGCTGACCGCCGAAATGGCGATGACCAGCATCGACCACGGCAACACCGCGCTTTCGGCCTACGGTTACAGTTGTCATGGCATGATTCTGGTCGGATTTTTCAGCGACTACGAAACCGCCTGGGACTATGCGCGGCTGAGTCGGGCGATCATCGACAAATACGGCGCAAGAAACGTCATCCCGCGTGCGTACCAGATCATCGAGGCGACCATCCGGCACTGGAAGGAGCATGCAGCCGGCACCATCGCGCCGCTGGAAATGGCCTACCACTGCGGACTGGAAACCGGCGACCTGGAGTACGCCACCTACTGCGCCGAATTCGAGGCGATCCACCGTTTCCTGCTCGGCAACCCGCTGCAAAGCCTGCGTCCCAAGATGGATGCCTACGCACGCGCCATCGACAGGATCGGGCAGATCGTGGCCCTGAACCACCATCGTCCGGTGCAGCAGGCCGTGCATAACCTGCTCGGCGAAACGGCGGATGCCGTCACCCTGCAAGGGCTGGCTTTCGACGAAACCGCCGAGCTGGAGACGCTGGTGGGCTACAACGACCGCTTGTGCCTGCTGATCGTCTACTTCCAGAAAATCCTCCTCGCCGTCGTCTTCCGCCAGCCGCAGCGGGCGGGAGAGTTCGCAGTCGTCGGCGCGCAATACGCAGACGGCGCGCCCGGCTGCTTCGTGCTGCCCTTTTTCCTGGCCTACGAGCTGCTGGCGCTGATCGGCACCAGCCGCGTCGACCCCGCCTTTGCCGATCAGCGCGTACAGAGCTTGATCGCCAGTTTCACCACACGCCTGACTGCGGCGGCGCGGCAGGCGCCGATGAACTATCGGCATCTTCTCGATCTGGCGGCGGCGGAATCCGCTGCGCTGGAAGGACGCAACGACGAGGCGGCAGCACTGTACGAGGCGGCGATAGAGGGCGCGAGTACGGGGGGCTACCTGCGTGAAGAGGCGCTCGCCTACGAACTGGCCGCCGAGTTTTATCACCGACGCAGGTGGCGCCGCTTCGGCGACCTTTATATCGCCAATGCGCACGCGGCTTACCAGAAATGGCAGGCCTGGGCCAAGGCGGGCGAACTTCGCGCACGCCACCCTTTCCTGTCCAGGCCGCCGGGCGGCGAATCCGACCGGACATCGGCCACGGACGCGCTCGACCTGCAAACGGTACTCAAGGTTTCCCAGGCCCTCTACCGCGAAATGGACTTGAAGGCGCTTCTGCAGAAAATGATGAAACTGATCGTCGAAAACAGCGGCGCGCAACAAGGCTGCCTGATCGTCGAGAAAGCGGGAGACTGGTTCATCGAAGCGGAGATGGATTCCGCTCGGGGCGATGCGGTGATCAGCGCTTCAAAGAATCTGGGGACCGGCGGCAGGGTGCCGTCGAGCATCGTCCGCTACGTCGCACGCACCCAAAACACGGTCATTCTCGCCGACGCCGCCAGGGAAGGCGCGTTCCGCGACGATCCCGTCGTCCGCCAGTTGCAACCGAAGTCTCTGCTTTGCATCCCTTTCGTCAACCAGGGGCGGGTGAGCGGTGTTCTCTACCTCGAAAACAATCTGGTCACCGGCGCTTTTTCAGCCGACCGCGTGCAGTTGCTCGAAGTGCTGTGCGCGCAAGCCGCCATTGCCCTCGACAACTCGCGGCTCTACGACGAAATGGAGCAGCGCGTCGCCAGCCGGACCGAGCAACTGTTGCGCGCCAGCCAGGACGCTCGGCGCGCCACGGAACTGGCCGAAGCCCGTGCCGACGAACTCCGCCGTCAGGCGACTTTCATTCAGGCGGTTCTCGAAAATATCGCCGACGGAATCGTCGCCTGCGACGCAAACGGAACGCTGACGCTGTTCAACCGGGCCACCCGCGAGATGCACGGGGTGGAACAAGCCGAACTGCCACCGGAGCGCTGGGCCGAGCGCTACGACCTCTACTGTGCCGACGGCAGGACGCGGATGAGCATGACCGATATTCCGCTCTACCGTGCGTTTCTCGGCGAACGGCTGCGCAACATCGAGATGGTCATCGCGTCCAAACAGGGCGACGCACGCGTCGTCCTGGCGTCGGGACAACCGATGATCGACGAAACCGGCAAACGGATCGGCGCGGTGATTTCGATGCACGACGTGACCGAACAGAAGCGCGTCCAGGAGCAATTGCAAACAGCCAAGGATGTGGCAGAGGCGGCGAATCGGGCCAAGAGCGTGTTTCTGGCCAACATGAGCCACGAATTGCGCACGCCGCTGAACGCGATTTTGGGGTTTTCGGAACTGCTGCGGCGGGACGCGGCGGTGACCGATCCCCAGCGGCAAAGCCTGGACATCATCAACCGCAGCGGCGAATACCTGCTGGCGCTGATCAACGACATTCTCGACATGGCCAAGATCGAGGCCGGACGCATCCAGGTCGAGATCGTGCCGTTCGATCTGGGCGAGCTGACCCGTGACGTGGTGGACCTGATGCAGGTGCGAGCTGTCGAGAGGAGTCTGGAACTGCGGCTGGATCAATCCTCGGCGTTTCCCCGGTTTATTCGAGGCGACCAAACCAAGTTGCGGCAAGTGTTGGTCAACCTGCTGGGCAACGCCATCAAGTTCACCCGGGAGGGCGGCGTGACTCTGCGCCTGGGAGCGGCGTCGGACCCGCGCGGGGTGCGCTTGTTGATTGAGGTGGAAGACAGCGGCCCCGGCATCGCGGCGGAGGAACAGACGCGCATCTTCGACCCCTTCGTGCAGGTGGGTCAGCCGGCAGCGCAGAAAGGCACCGGTCTGGGGCTGGCCATCTCCCGGCAGTTCGTGGAACTCCTGGGTGGACGACTCACGCTGACCAGCCGGCTCGGCCGGGGCAGTTGCTTTCGGGTCGAGCTGCCGGTCGAACTCGCCGCCGCAACCGACGTGTCGGTCGAAGCCGCCGACCGGCGCGAGATCGTCGGGCTGGAACCGGGCCAGCCGGCTTACCGCGTCCTGATCGTCGAAGACCAGCCCGAGAACGCCCTGCTGCTGCGGACCTGGCTGGAAAGCGCGGGGTTCCAGACCCGGATCGCCGAAAACGGGGCGTTGGGCGTGGCGCTGTTCCAAGCGTGGCGGCCGCATTTCATCTGGATGGACCGGCGTATGCCGGAGATGGACGGGCTGGAGGCGACCCGGCGCATCCGAACCCTGGCGGGTGGCCGCGAGGTCAGAATCGTCGCTCTCACCGCCTCGGTGTTTGAGGACGAACACGCGACCATGCTGGCAGCCGGGATGGACGATGTGGTCCACAAGCCTTTTCAATCCTCAACCATCTTCGACTGCCTGGCTCGCCAGTTGGGCGTGCGCTACGTCTACCAGGAGCGTGCGGCAACATCTACCACAATAGCGCTCACCACGTCGAACCGGGCGGCGCTGGCCGGGATGCCGGAAGACTTGCGGCGGGAGCTGGCGGACGCCCTGGTGGCTTTGGACACCAAACGCATCGACGCGCTGATCGGGCGAGTGGCGGAACGGGACGCGACCCTGGGTCAATTCCTGCGCCACCACGCCGCCAGTTTCGATTACGGGCTGATCGAGGAGGTGCTGCGGAGCGGGGTTTGAAACCCCTGCTGCGGAGGTGCTTAAGCCGCGCAGCAAACGATACGCCACGCGGCCTGGCGCCACGCAAGGAACAGATTACTTGTTGCCCCAGCCGCCCCGGTTGTACCAGCCACCGCCCCGATTATCCCAGCCACCATGCCGGTTATACCAACTGCCGCCACCCCGGTTGCCCCAGCCGCCTCCCCGGTTGCCCCAGCCGCCGTTGTGGTTGTACCAACTGCCGCCTCGATTGCCCCAGCCTCCACCGCCCCGGTTGTACCAGCCACCGCCATGCCGATTAGCCCAGCTCCCGCCCCGGTTGTACCAGCCGCCCCCCCGATTGCCCCAGCCTCCACCACCCCGGTTAGCCCAGCTCCCGCCGTGGTTGTACCATGCCTGAGCGGAATCGGCAGTGGTTAACGCGCCGCCTACCAATACTCCGCCGATCACCGCCTGCGACCACTTGCCCAAACTGCGCAGAAATTCGCGTCGTTCCTGCTCGGCAGGCTCGTCGCTCAGGTCAGAGATCACATCGGGGATCATGTCGGGGCGTTGCTCGTCATTCTGGTCAGTCATGAGAATCCATCCTTACGGTCAGCAATGAAAACTCCGGTCAATGCTGGCCGGAGACCTTGTGAAAAGACGCACTGAGATTGAGCTATCTTAGCTGAATATCCCCTGAAAAAATCAGGCTGCAACGCCACGCGCCGCCACTGCTTCCCGCGCCAGTTCCTGCGCCGCCCGTTCCATCCGCCCGAACAGGGTTTTGTACAACTCGCAGTAGGGATCTTTCTCAAACAGGGAGCCGTGGACAGTGTAGGTTCGCACTGGGCAGCCGCCGTGACAGAGCGAGAGATAATCGCAACTCAGGCAATCGCGCTGGATGAGATGGATAGGCCGCTCATTGAACTTCTGGCGGGCGGGGCTGGCGCGCAGCAGTTCACCGAAGCTTTCCGACTCAAAGATATTGCCGTAATGGTAATCCGGGTAGCTGGTCACCCAGCAATCGCACTGCGCCACATAGCCGCGCGCATCAATCGAAACCAGCGCATTCGCGCAGTTGTCGCCCCAGATGCAGGGCAAGGTCGTCGGTTCATGGCTGAAATGCTGAAGCAGAGCATCGAACGGGCCAACTTTTATTCCTTGCCGGTGGCCGCGCTCCAGCCACACCTCGGCCAGTTCCAGATAAAAGCGGCTGAGTTTTTCCACCTCCGCTACGGGTAATTCCTTCTTGGCGGCATTGGTCTCGCCGCCCGGAAAAGGAGTGTTGACCTGAAATTCGGCGACGCCGAGTTCGTCGGCAAAGTAGCGGTAAAACCGTTCGGCGCCGAGGTCCAGCGTCGCTTGATTGGGCACGGCGATAACCTGCACGGCGATGCCCGCCGCCCGCGCTTCCCGCACCCGCCGCCCCCAGATTTCGTTATAGCTTTCCGGCCCCTGCCCCAGCAGCTTGCGATGCAGGTTGGGGTAATCCAGCGAAGTGCCGACGCTGTTGCCGAACATGCTGGCGATGACCGGATTCCAGCGTGCGCTGTAGGCCAGCATGTTGCTTTGCAGGCTGTGGAACACCTGTTTATCCCGCGCCTCCGCCTCACGCTGGATCAGCTCATGAGCCTGTTCGTACCAGCCTGGCGGCAGCAGCATCGCTTCGCCGCCCTGCCAGTAGATCGTCAGCGACCGCAACGATTTCTCGACCATATAATCCAGCACCTTGCGGATCATTTCACCCAAGCGGTCGAGCGTGAGCCGGTCGTCGGTCTTGTTCTCGAAGCAGTATTCACAATCTGCATTGCATTGCAGGGTGGAGAGCAGAATGAGCGAAAAATGGCTTTTCATGCACAGAACTCCTCGGAAAATGGCGAGCATTCCGGCAACGCCGACGGGCTTATCTATCATTAAAGCAGACCCATCGCCCGTTACCGGCGACTGCAGCGAAATTGACAGGCCGGGAAGGCGTCCTTATCTTTGCCAAAAACATCACTCAACCTGTGTTCTGGACTCTTGCATTATGAAAACTCCGCTGAATGTAGCCTTAATCGCCGCGATGGGTTTGAACATCGGCGCATGCACCGTCGTCACCGATCCCAGTTCCGGCTCCAGCGCCAGCAGCGGCGGCTCCAGCAGCGCCGCGTTCATGGACCGCCAGCAGCAGATTGCCGAATTCGCCAAAGTCAATCTGGAGCGGCTGAAACAGGACATGGCGGCTGGACAGGGTGAATATCTCGCTTCGCTGGCGACGCTGCTGGGCGTTGATCCCAGCCGTCAGCCGGAATTTTTCGCCTTCACGCAAAACCGGTTTGGCGCGTTGTTCCCGAATGACCGAACCACCGCCGCCGAGATGCTGGCGACGCTGAACCGCGAACTGCGCGCCGATCCGCGTTTCGGGCAACGACTGGCATCGAACTGAGCTGCTGATTATCCCGACCCCGCTGCTGGCGGGCCTGCTGCTTGGAACTCTGTTCTGGGTTGCCGATGCCGGCGCGAATTCCACCCATCTTGCCGAATTGCTGCGCCGCGCCGAGGCCGCCGATCTTGCCACGCGGCGCGAGTGGCAAACCCTGCTGCATTATCGTCCCGTCGCCGATGGCACAGGCGTGATTAGCGACGCTGACGATCCCCGCTTCTTTCTCGCTCCTGCCGGCAAAACTGATCCTGGCGCGGAATTGGCCGCGACGCTGCGCGCCTTCTTCAGCGCCGATGCCGTGGGCGGCGATCCGCAACCGGCGCAGTGCGCCTTCATCGCCCGCTACCGCTGGTTGAAGCGCGAACTTGATTTCGACGACCGCCACATGCCGCCGCAATCCTGCGAGCGGTTCCAGCGCTGGTTTGGCGAGTTGAACGCCGCGTCGGCGACGCTGGTGTTTACCTCGGCCTATCTCAACAATCCCGCCTCGCTGTTCGGCCATACTCTGCTGCGTCTGGACCGGCACGGTCAGACCGAACACACCCGGCTGCTGGCCTACGCCATCAACTACGCCGCCGACGATACCGCCAGTCATGGATTGATGTACGCCGTGGACGGCATTGCCGGCGGGTTCAAAGGCGCGTTTGACTTGCAGCCCTATTACAAACTGGTGCGGACTTACAGCGATCTGGAAAGCCGCGATATCTGGGAATATCGGCTGAATCTGAGTCCGCCGCAATTGCAACGCCTGTTGGAGCATGTCTGGGAACTGCGCGGCGTCCGGTTCGATTATTACTTCTTTCGGGAGAATTGCGCCTGGCAGTTGTTGACGCTGCTTGAAGCCGCCGATCCGGCGCTGCGCCTGAGCGATGCCTTCACGCTCTGGGCCTTGCCGCCCGACACCATCCGGCTGCTGGTCCGGCAGCCCGGTCTGGTAGGAGAAATCACTGCGCGTCCGGCCCGTGGAACCGTCATCCGCCGTCGCTACCAGGCGC
Organism: Competibacteraceae bacterium UBA2788; assembly: GCA_002352185.1. Lineage (GTDB taxonomy): Bacteria > Pseudomonadota > Gammaproteobacteria > Competibacterales > Competibacteraceae > Contendibacter. Next base: position 10,592 of record DEHY01000184.1, on the reverse strand, counting down.
TGAAGATCAAGGAGCGGCGACTGGCGCAGCGGCTAACCGACGATCCGACCGTTGTCGCAACGCCTGCATTCGCCCAACTCGCCCCGGAACGGCGGGCGTTGTTGCTGGAGCTTGCTTTGGACCAGCGCCAGCATCGCCAAGGCGGCACGCTCAAGGCTGACGACAAAGCCGCGCCGGCAGCGGATGAAATCGCGCATCAATTGCTGACTGCTCGCAACCGGTTGGCGGTCGCCGCCGCGCCGGTCGTTATCGAACCCTACGCGACCCAACCGGAAACCGGTCACGCCTCGCGGCGACTGGGAATCGGCTTCGGTCAGCGGAAGGGGAGCGCATTCGTGGAGCTGAGCGCACGCGCCGGCTATCACGATCTGCTGGAACCGGACGCCGGTTATACGCCGGATGTCCAGATCGAACTGCTGAATATTGCGGTTCGTCACTACCAGGACCGTGGCGGCTTAAAGCTGGACCGGCTGACCGTACTCGACATGGTCTCGCTGCCGCCGGTCAATGCCTTGTCGCCACGTCCGGCCTGGCGCATTCACGCCGGCTGGGAATCCTGCCCGCGCCCGAATGACCCCGATTGCGCCGCCTTCAATCTGAGCGGCGGATTGGGGCTGGCGGCTGAAACCGGCTGGCCGTGGCGAACCGTGTGGTTCGGAATGCCGGGGCTGGCGTTCGATTACGGCGACGACTTCGCCGGCGATTACCGGGCCGGGCTGGGGATGACGGCTGGAGCGCTGTTGCAACCGCTGGCGGGTTGGAAGGTGCTGGTCAGCGCGACGTGGCTGGATTATCGCTGGGGCGAGATCGGCGCGGCGGTGCAGTGGACCGTCGGGCAGAATCTGGCGCTGGGGCGGGATTGGGCGCTCCGGGCCGACTGGCGCGCTCTCGAAGGCGCGCATGAGTTTGAAATTGGGCTGCATGGGTATTTCTGATCCGGCGGCGGTCGCTGCACGCAAGTCTCCCTATCGCAACGACGCCGGCGGGGTTAACGGAGCATCCGGCGCTTCGCAACCCAGGGCGCAGCAGCGACCAGGTTGCCGACGCCGGCGCATCGGGCGCGTGTTGTCCGCGAGAACGCCGCGCTCCAGCAGGCGTTCGACCAGCGCCACCTGGTCTGCAACCGGATACTGGCGCCAAATTTCCCGCTGCATGGCTTCGGGCGAGCCGCCGCCGTGCAGCGAGATCACCGAATACCAGCCGGCCTGATGCGAAGCGGTCAGATCTTCGACGAATCGGGCGACTTCAATGCGTTTCTCATAGGGGATGTCGGAACGCCCGGCCAGCAGATCCGAAAGCCGTCCGGCGGTGGCGGGATTATGGTCTTCTTCCGGCCCCGGCAGGGTGACGATCAGCCCGCCCGACACCGTATGGGCGAGCCGGTGCATATCGTAGATTTGCGTAGCCAGTAGCAGCTTGCCGATATTGGCGAAGACCGGTTCCGGCATCATCACGCCCGCCGGGTCGGCGACGCCATAGACCGAAGCCGCCACCCCACAGGCGAAAAAGCCCTCAACGATCTGAATTAGATCCACCATCGCCGCACGCAGATGAGCAGTGTGGTCGAGATTGAGGCCGTTCGCTTCGGTCATCAGGACGCCGGCGCCAATCAGCAGATCGCCGAAGCCGGCCCGGGCGCCAATGCAGGTATGCCGATGATGCGTGGCGTAGTGGCGCGTGAGATCACCGGAATGGCGCCACTCGTCGGCCAGAAACACGCGATCCCAGGGTACGAACACGCGGTCGAACAGGGCGACGGCGGTGGATTGGCCGTAGCGGGCGCTGAATTTTGCGGCGGATTCGCCGGGCCGACCGGCGGGACGGGCTGCCAGGACCAGATTTTCCGCGTCCACCGGCACGGCGCAACACACCGCATAATCCGCGTCGGCAGAGGTCAGATTGCGGCCCGGCATCACCAGCAGCTCATGCATGTATGGCGCGCCGGTAATGATGGCCTTGACCCCGCGCAGAACAACACCATCCTTGCGGCGCTCGACGATGCGCACATAGGCGTCGGGATTCGCCTGCTGACTGGGCCGAAGGCTGCGGTCGCCCTTGCCGTCAGTCATCGCCACGCCCAGCGTCAGATCTTCGGCATAAACCCGTTCCAGCCAGGCGCGGAACCGTTCGCCGTAGCTCGTATTCAGCTCTGCATCCATCCGTGCGGTCGCCTGCTGAATGGCCGAAAGCGCGTCGCCGCCCAGATAGCGTTGGGCGCAACCGGTTTCCTGGCAGACCAACCGGACGGCCTCCAGTTTGTCCAACAGATCCTGCGTCGAGGCAGGGATGGCGATCATCCGGTTGACGGGCTGACCACCGGCGAAATCGGGACGGCTGGTCCGCATCAGGGGCGCATGATCTTCGCGCAAGGCGAAGTCGTAGGTCAGCGCCACGCCATTCACGCCCGGCGCGAGCAGTAGTTCATCAGCCACCGATGCGACTGCACGCCCGTTGATAAAGACGCGCGGGTGATAACGCCGCAGTGATTCGCGGTACTCCTGTCCAGACATTAACATCAGAGCAACTCCCGAATGACGGTTATCCTTGGAAAACATCCGGCGTAAAAGATGCCTGAGCCATCGTAAATGAGTAGCTCAAGGGACTTTCCGCATCACCGGATTGCCAAACCAGCGGTTGCGGACTCCTTTGCGCAACAGGTCGGCGGGAATGATCACGAACGCCATGAGCAGCACAGAGATCCATTCCTGCGCCGTCAACCCGACCGTGCGCAGCACCTCGCCGCCATAGGCGACGAAGAGCGCCTGAATCGCCATGATCGCCGGGATGATGATCAGGAACAGGCGATTTTCCAGCAGGTTCTCGAACAGATTCAGCCCCTGGGTGCGGGCGTTGAAGGTGTTGAAGAACTGGATAAACACGAAGAAGGCAAAGAAGGCGGTGAGGAGCTTGGCCCTCGCTTCCGGCGCGCCGACCGCGTGACCGCCGGAGAACAGGGCGTGGGTCGCGTCGCTGGTCAGGAACAGCAGGCTCAGCAGGGCGATGATGCCCCCGTTCAGCAGGATCGAAGACCACATGTCCGCCGTAATCAGCGGCTCATCGCGGCGGATCGGCTTTTCCCGCAGGTAGCGTTGCAGCGCAGCTTCGCCGGCGAAAGCCAGACCGGCCAAGGTGTCCATGATCAGGTTCAGCCAGAGCAACTGGGTCATGGTCAACGGCAGATCGAAACCGAAGAACGGCCCCAGAAACACCACCAGAATCGCGGACACATTCACCGTCAACTGGAAGATCAGGAACTTGCGGATGGACTTGAACAGGGTGCGCCCGTACAGCACCGCCTGGGTCAGCGACGAAAAATTATCGTCGAGAATGACGATATCGCCCGACTCCTTGGTCATCTCGGTGCCGCTGCCCATGGCGAAACCCACGTCGGCGTTTTTCACCGCCGGCGCGTCGTTGACGCCATCGCCGGTCATGCCGACCACCAGGTTCAATTCCTTGGCCAGCTTCACCAGCCGACTCTTGTCGGTGGGAAACGCACGCGACACGACGCACAGATGCGGCAACCGCTGTTTCACCTCATCGTCCGACAACGCAGCCAGTTCGTCCGAGGTTAAAATGAGGGCCTGCGGGTCATCCTCCAGCAGCCCCACGTCCCTGGCGATGGCTTGGGCGGTTTCCCTGGCGTCGCCGGTGATCATGACCACCTGAATGCCCGCCGCCTGGGCGGTTTTCACCGAGGCGCGGGAGGTTTCGCGCAATTCATCGCGCATTCCGAACACGCCCACCAGGGTCAGATCGGCGGGCAGCGCTTTGNNTCGCTCATCGCCGCCTGCAGGTCGTCGGGATTATGGAAGTCTTGGGGATCGCCGTTCGCGTCCAGGCAGCGGGCGCAATTTTTCAGGATCACCTCCGGCGCGCCCTTGACCAGGGTCAACGCCCGGTCGCCGCTGACTTGAGTGGCGGAAAACTTGCGGGTGCTGTTGAAGGGAATGATTTCCACGATGTCCACGTTGCCGCTCTGCGCCAGATACGGGGTGACGAAGCGCAGCAGGGCCTGCTCGGTGCGGTCGGCGCCGACCAGTTTCGGATCGTCCGGGTCGCTGGCGTCAATCACCGCACTGGTGTTATTGCACAGAGCGAAACCGGCGGCATCGCGCAGCGCACGGGGAATATCGTCCAGCTTTTCGTGCCGCACGCCNNGCTGCCGGCGGTTTCGATGCCCAGCAGCTTGCGCACCAGCACCTTGACGCTGAGCAGTTTCTTCATGTTGATTGCCAGCACCATGGCGATCATCATCGGCAGCCCCTCCGGCACGGATACCACGACGATGATGATGGCGAGAATCGCGGCGGTCACGACATCCTTGACGATCAGTCCGCCGGGTTGCGCCCAGTAAGCGTCGAACCCGCCTTCATGCCCAACGATGGCGTTGAACAGGAAGACGATAAAGATGAGCGTCGCGCCGATATAACCGAAGGTGGCGATGTGTCCGCCCAGCACCGTCAGCTTGTGTTGCAGAGGGGAAAGCCGATCTTCGGCGGACAGCAGTTCCTTCATGGTTTGGCCGTAGCGGGTTTGGTCGCCCACCGCGCTGGCCCGCATCACGCATTCGCCGTCAATCACCAGTCCGGCGCGAAACAACCGGTTCTGCTCCAGCGCCGCCGCCGGGTCGGCGCCTTCCGCCAGTGCGGCTTTTTTGACCGGTTCCGATTCGCCGGTGAGCGCGGCTTCGTCCATCTCGGCATGCCCGGCCAGCAGCAGACCGTCGGCGGGGACGGTGTCGCCGGGTTGCAGCAGAATGTGATCGCCGACCACCAGATCGCTGATCGGGATTTCGGCCAGATGACCGTTGCGGAACGCTTTGACCCGGATCAGCGAGGCTTCTTCCAGCAGTCGCTGGAAGGATTGCTCGTTGCTGTGTTCCGACCAGGTGGCGACGACGGTAGCCATGACCACCGCGAAGGCGATGCCAACGCTTTCGTACCAATGGGCATAGCCGAACATCCATAGCAGGACGGTGATGAGCAGGGCGACGATCAGGATGAGAATGATCGGGTCTTTCAGATTATCGAGCAGCTTGTCCCAGAAGGTTTCAACATCCTGGCCGGCTACGGCGTTGGAACCGTGCCGGGCGCGGGACGCCGCAACCTCCGCATCGGTTAATCCCGGATAAGTGAATTTCATAGTCTCTTCTTCAAGGCAGGGTCAGTGTCGGTGATCAAGCGATGCGCGTCCGTTTCGCCGCCAGCCCCTCCTGGTGAATGCGCCGCGCCTCCTCCTTGCGCGTCCGCTCGCGCTGGCGACAGGCTCGACAGCGCACCGCCGTGGTCCACACGTCACCCTGCGCCACTTCGTACCACCAGCGTTGTTGCGCCGCCATCCAGATTTCCTCCACTCCGCAATCCCTACAGCGGAACGGCTGATCCTGGTAGTAGCCGCGCTGGACGAAGTTGGGAGCGCCGTAGCTGTTATTGCGTCGCAGCAGGGCGGGAGTGACCGCCACGACGCCGACCGAGCGATCCACTGGCCGGGCCTGGACGGCGCGGGCCTGCCTGGCGGCCCGCCGCGCCCGTTGCGCCTTGATTTCCTGACGGCGTTGCTTGTTGCTTTTCATCGCGCTGAATCCGGCGGGATAGCCTTAAGGACGCTGCCTACTCGCTCCACCGCCACAACGACGCAGCCAGGGAGATGCCGCCGCCGCTGGCGCAGAATAGCACCAGCGAACCCGGCTTGGGGCCTCGGCCCTGAGCAATGGCATCGTCCAGCGCCATCGGAATGCAGGCCGATCCGGTATACCCGTATTTGTCCATGATCCAGTGGGTCTTGGCGAGCGGTTGTCCCAGAGTCGCCATCGTAGCCTCGATAGTGCGCAGATTGACCTGGGTGAAGTAATAGTGATCCACGTCGTCCGGGTGCAGGCAGGTTCCGATGCGGGCGCTGGCCCGGGCCAGGAGCCGCTCAATCAGCGGCGGCCACTGTTCAGTGTTGAAGGTGGCCGGAAACGGGCGTGTGAATTGCACCACGGGAGGGCCGTACTGCGCCACATGAGCCGCCGTGGCTGGGCGGAAGGTTCCGCCGGTGTAGATGCCCAGAGCGTCGTGGTATTCGCCCGCTGCGGCCGTCACCGTGTCCAGCCAGCCCGGTGCGGTGCCGGCGCCCACAACGACCGCCCCCGCGCCGTCAGCAAACAGGGTCGCGGTTTTCTTATCGCCCCCATCCAGGAACCGGCTCATTCCGTAAGCGCCAATGACCAGGATCAGGGTCTGGTCGGGTTCGGTGAGGACCAGCCGCGCCGCGAGATCCAGCGCGATCACCCATCCGGCGCAGGCGCTGTTTACGTCGAGTACGCCCGCCCGCCGCGCACCCAGCTTGGCCTGCACCACCGCCGCCGTGGCCGGGCTGAAGTAATCCGGGGTATCGGTGGCGACGATGATCCGGTCGAGCGCCATCGGCTCCAGGCCGGCCCGTTCCAGCGCCGTGCGCCCGGCAGCCGCCGCCAGATCCGAGGTCGCCTGATCCTCGCCCATGAAGCGCCGCTCGCGGATGCCGACATGCTCCACCAGCCAGTCCCCGGTGGACGCGCCGAATCGGGGGGCGAATGCGGCGTTGGTTACTACCTGTTGGGGAATATCACTTCCCGTACTGACGATTCGGGCATGGCGCATGTGCATGGAAGCTTCCTCAAAGGCTCTGGATAAGGCGGGAACTGTGCGCGGCGTTGATGGCCTTCCCTGGACCGGATGAAGCGGCTGGTTTGCAAGAGGATTCAGCTACTGCGCGGCCCGGATAGCATAGCGCGGCCTCGGAGCATTTGGGATCGAAAAGCGCCGGGAACCGCAGGCATCCAGGCAAGCGCTCCAGGAGGGGGGGCGCGGCTGATTCCGTCGGGCTGATTCAGTAAAACACGGCCAGCCAGACAGCGGGGCGCGAAGTAAACGCCACGCGGTGGCGGGTGCGCGCCGGCAGATTGAGCGCATCGCCCGGGGTCAGGTGAACCCGTTCGCCGTTGCCCAATTCGATGTCCGCTTCGCCTGTAAGCAGCAGCACCCATTCATGGTCGTCCTGGTCATACCAGAAGTCAGCGGGGGAGGCGTGTCCATTGGACACGATGCGCTCGATCCGCACCGGATCATGACGCAGCAGTTCGGTGAAGACCTCCTGGGAAAGATCGGCGGGGAGCGGGTGGAGCAGGTTGATTTTTGACGGCATTTTGCACTCTGCGGTAGTGCCGGCGGCGGCGGGTGGCGTGCTTCAGGCGAAGACGTAGGCGTCCATGGCCAGCACCCCCAGCGTCACGCTGGCATGGACGCGGCGAGGAGCGACGCCCGGCGTCCCCGCTCCCCAGGCGGTCAGCAGCGGCAGGAAATGCTCCGGGGTCGGATGGTTCCAGTGCGCATCGGGCGCACGCTGCGCGTAGTCCAGCAGGGTGTCCGGGTGGGGTCCGGCCAGCGTGTCCGCCACCCATGTACTGAAAGCGCTCACCTGGGTCGGCGTCGCCGCTCCTGGCGTCCAGCGGAACGCTTCCCGCAGGTTATGGGTCAAGCTCCCGGACGCCAGAATCAGGACGCCTTCTTCCCGCAGGAGCCGCAGCGCCTGGCCGAGCGCTTGATGATGCGCCGCGCCCAGATGGGGCTGAACGCTCAGTTGCACTACCGGCACATCGGCTTCCGGATACATCAGCGCCAGCGGAACCCAGGCGCCATGATCGATGCCCCGGCGGGTATTGACGTGCGGCGCAAAACCGGCGGATTCAAGCAAGGCGTGCGCCCGCTCACTGACTGCGACCGCGCCGGGCGGCGCATAGCGCATCGCATAGAGCGCCGGATCGAAGCCGCCGAAATCGTAGATCGTCTCCAGACGCGGCGCAGTCGTGAGGGTTGGCCCGGAGGTTTCCCAATGGGCTGAAATCACCAGGATCGCCGCCGGTCGGCCCCATTCCGAACCGAAAGTCCGCAAAAATTGGTGCGCGGGCTGTTCCGGTTCCAGGAGCAGGCTGGGCGCGCCGTGAGACACGAAAACACTTGGAAAGCGCATAAAATTTATCTCTCGTTTCATGGCGAGCCACACCGTTGCCATCTATCAATCCTAAGCCGATTGCGAATGTAGCACGGGCATCCTGCCCGTGACGAATTGACGGGCAGGATGCCCGTGCCACGTTTCCACAACTCAGATAGGATTGCTATATTTTGTTCATAGAGGATAACGTCTGGTTGAAAATCACACTTGGCTCTCCGCTTCCTGGTAGATTTTGAAAGTGTTTTGAGTGGGAATCGGGCAAGGAATTGATCGGGAGAAAGGCCACGATGCGATCCGGCATTCGTTCATGGGTGGGGTGGTGCGGGCTGCTGTGTCTCGTCGTGGGGTGCAGCGGGATACCGGCGGCTGAGGTGGCGCTGCGGGAGGTGGCGACCGGCCTGGCCCAGCCTGTGGCGATGACTACCGCCCGCGATGGGTCAGGGCGGCTGTTCATCACCTTGCAGGGCGGACGGATTGTGATCTTCGATGGCAAACAGGTGCTGTCGGCGCCGTTTCTGGACCTTCGGGATCGGGTGTCGAGTGGGGGCGAACGTGGCCTGCTCAGCCTCGCCTTTCACCCCGACTTTGCCCGGAATCGGGCTTTCTTCGTCAATTACACGAATCGGGCCGGAAATACCGTCGTCTCCCGCTTTGAGGTTTCGCCACAGACGCCGAATATCGCGTCTCCTGACAGTGAACGCCCCGTTTTGACCGTGTCGCAGCCCTACGCCAACCACAACGGGGGGCAATTGCAATTCGGTCCTGACGGATTCCTGTATATCGGCATGGGCGATGGCGGCAGCGGCGGCGATCCGCAGAATCGGGCGCAAAATCCCCATGAACTCCTGGGCAAGCTGCTGCGGATTGATGTGAATCAGCCTCCGTACCGGATTCCTGCCGACAATCCCTGGGTGAATCGGCCCAATGCGCGCCCGGAAGTCTGGGCGCTCGGCCTGCGCAATCCCTGGCGGTTCAGTTTCGACCGCCTGACTGGCGATTTGTATATTGCCGATGTCGGTCAGGACCAGTGGGAGGAAATCAATTTCCAGCCGGCGGGCCATCCCGGCGGGCAGAACTACGGCTGGCGGCGCATGGAAGGGCGGCATTGTTTCAAGCCGGCCAGCGCGTGTAACGACGGGACTTTGACCCTGCCGGTGCTGGAGTACGACCATCGCCTGGGAAGTGCCGTGATCGGCGGCTACGTCTATCGCGGTTCGCAGATACCGGTGCTGGTCGGGCGCTACGTGTATGGCGATTTTAGCAGTGGGCGGGTTTGGGCTGCCCGGATCCGGCAGGGCGCGTGGGTTAATGAGGAGCTAATGGCGACCGGCCTATCGATCTCCAGCTTTGGCGAAGACGAGGCGGGCGAGTTATACCTGATCGATTATGCCGGTGGGCGCTTGCTTCAGTTCGCGCCACCCTGAGAAACCTCCCTGAAGTCGGCCACGCAGTTGTACGTAAAGCGCAGCGAGTCCCCTGGAGGAGCGCAGTTGGTTTTTGATCCCCGCTGCAAGCAGGCTGGGAGCCTGTAGTAGCGGGATAGGCAGAATTCGGTTGATTATTCGATGAAGCCGGTGTTCGTAACCCGGAGGGCGGGTTAACCCCTCGTTTGCTACGGCTTTCCTTCCGTAGGTGACTTCGGGGGTGCATTTTCGGGCTTCTGGTAATCGCCAATGACGCTTTTCAGGGGGCACGCCGTGACGATGGGGCATTTCTGGCAGCCGGTCATGAGGGCGACAGGGCATAGGGTCATTGATGTTCTCCGTTGGATGGTGGTGAATGGCTCGCGGCATTCGGTCAAGAGCGTTTTGCCCATAGCCGGGAGGTGCAATGCACTTAATGGCGATCCAAGCATCGAGGCTATCAGAAGTTCAGGGTTGTAATTCTAACCCCAACGAAGGCAACCGCGATCAACCGGGTTCGCAATGGGCGAAGATTGTTTTGTGTTGTAGTCAGCAAACTATCACATTACGCTTAATAGAATTAACCGGGCTGCTCATGTTGGACGGACAGCCCAACCTGGGAGGGGCCTGCGAGGCAAAATGGTGCTGACACCGTATCGTGAAAGTCGGGTGGTGGCTGTTTCTGGCGAGCGGATATTTGATATCGTGGCCGATGTGGAACGCTATCCCGAGTTCCTGCCGTTGATGCGAGAGGCGCTGGTGGTCCGCCGCGACGCCAACGCTTACGAAACGCAGCAGACATTGGCGCTGGGCCTGCTGATCTACCGGTTTCGCACCCGCACCGAATTGAACCGACCGCACTCCATCCGGGTAACCTCCGCAGACTGGACCTTTCGCCGCTTCGAGATTGGCTGGTCGTTTACGCCCACCCCCGAAGGACACTGCCGCGTCGATTTTGTCCTCGACTGCGCGATCCGTGCGCTCTGGCTGAATCCGCTTGGCGATGTCCTGGTCGCGCAGATGGGCTTGACGATGGTTGATGCCTTCGTGACCCGCGCACGCAAGCTGAATCCGGCTCCTGGCGTTTGATTGATGCAGATCATCCTCGGCGCACCATTTGGGGGATTCGCGTTTGCCTGCGTCTTCGATCAGAAACCGGCATCTCCGCAAGCGGCGCGGGATGTTGAAGAAAGCAGGCATTGACAAGAAGAT
>DEHY01000233.1 GCA_002352185.1 Competibacteraceae bacterium UBA2788 | reverse complement strand
CGCGACGGCAAGAGCCTGATCGCCACCGAACGCGGCATCCGCTTGATTCAAATGGTGCAGCCACCGATCAAGAGTGCAGCGATGACCGGGGAGTGGGAGGCGCGGCTGAAACGCATCCAGCGGGGCGAGGCCGATTTAACCGGATTCATGGCGGACATCGGCGGTTATGTCCGCGAAGCGGTGACCCAGGCGTTCGCAGCGGCGCCAACGGTGGCTCTCGACCCGCCGGCGACGAAGAGCAATCCCACGCCTGTGATTGAGGTCGCGCCCCGGCGGGAACCGGTGCCGGTGGATCAATTGGAGGAATTGTTGCGGACGGTGTTCCGGCTGCCCGGATTCCGGCCCTATCAGGAGCAGGTATGCCGAACCGTGACCGAAGGCCGGGATGTACTGCTGGTGATGCCGACGGGAGCCGGTAAGTCGCTGTGCTTTCAACTGCCCGGCATCGCCCGCGCCGGGACGACCCTGGTGGTATCGCCGCTGATCGCGTTGATGGAGGATCAGGTCGCCAAGCTGTGTGAACTCGGTTTGCGCGCCGAGCGGATTCATTCCGGGCGGGATCGGGCGACCTCGCGCCAGGTCTGCGTCGAGTATTTGCAAGGCCAGCTGGACTACCTGTTTATCGCCCCGGAGCGGCTCAGCGTGCCCGGTTTTCCCGAAATGCTGGCCAAGCGCAAGCCGATCCTGATCGCGGTGGACGAAGCGCACTGCATTTCCCAGTGGGGTCACGATTTTCGCCCGGATTATCGGCTGCTGGGAGCGCGCCTGCCGCTGCTGCGGCCCACGCCGGTGATCGCCCTGACCGCGACTGCGACTACCCAGGTGCAGGACGACATCATCGGGCAACTGGATCTGGCCGAGGTTACCCGCTACATTCACGGCTTCCGCCGCGCCAATCTGGCGGTCGAGACGGTGGAAACGCGGATGGCGGATCGTCATGCCGCCATCCAGCGGATTCTGGCCGATCCGGAGCGGCGACCGGCGATTGTGTATGCGCCGACCCGCAAGGAAACCGAGGCGCTGGCGCTGACGCTGGCGGCGGATTATCCGAGCGCCGCCTACCACGCCGGGATGATGCCGCCGGAGCGCGAACGGGTGCAAAACCAATTCAGCGCCGGAGAACTGGCGGTGATTGTGGCCACGATTGCCTTTGGCATGGGCATCGACAAGGCCGATATCCGCACCGTGATTCATACCGCGCTGCCGGGCAGCGTCGAGGGCTATTACCAGGAAATCGGGCGGGCCGGACGCGATGGCCAGCCCGCCCGCGCCATTCTTCTGTATTCCTACGTTGACTTGAAACTTCATGAGTTTTTTCATCGGCGCGACTATCCCGATCCAATCCATTTAGCCTGTATCTTCCAAGCCCTGAGCGCCGACTCCCTGCCCAGGGCGGCGCTGCGCGACGATCTCGGCATGGATCCGGAGGTGTTCGACGTCGCTATGGAAAAACTGCTGGTGCATGGCGGCGCCCGGCGCGATGGCGAGGGCAACGTCTGCCGGGGCGGGAATGGCTGGCGGCAGCCCTACGAACAGCAAAGCGCTCACAAGCTGCGGGAATCCCAGCAAATGCTGGAGTTCGCCGATAAAGCCAGCGGTTGCCGGATGGTGCGGCTGGTGCGGCATTTCGGCGACCGCGACGACGATCAGCCTTGCGGAATTTGCGACGTATGCGCGCCGCAAACCACGGCGGCGCGGCGGGTGCGGCGGCTCAACGCCGCCGAATCCCGGCTGGCCTTGCAGGTGCTGGAGACCTTGAATGGGCGCGAAGGCCAGACCCCGCGCCAGTTGCATGAACGGCTGGCGGCAGGCCAGAAGGACCGGCGAACCTTCGAGCGGTTGCTGGAAGGGCTGGCCGGGGCCGGGCTGATCGAGATGCGGGAAGACGCCTTTAGCCGCGATGGCAAAATCATCGCCTTCTGGCGGGTGTATCTGACCGAGGCTGGACGCAAGGCGGGCATCGGCGCAGTGGGGACGGTGCGGCTGACCGATGTGACGACCGCGCCGGCGCGCAAGCGCTCCAGGGTGCTCGTTCGCTCCCGATCCTGACTGAACCTCGGCTGGGACTGCGGGTCAACGCAGCATTGCCTCTGATGGAGATTTGCGCCATGTTTGGTTTCTACGCCAGGAAAGCCCTCACTCTGCCCAGCCCCGAACAGGCCCTGCCCGGCCGTGCGCAACCACTGCCGGTTCCGCAACAGCACTACGTTAACGGCAACCGGATCGCGCCGCCCTTCCCCGAAGGTCTGCAACTGGCCGTGTTCGGCCTGGGCTGTTTCTGGGGCGCCGAGCGGCGGTTCTGGACCCTCGACGGGGTGTATTCGACTATGGTGGGCTATGCGGGCGGCCATACCCCGAATCCCGGCTATGAGGAGGTCTGCACGGGGCAGACCGGCCATGCCGAAGTGGTGCGCGTGGTGTTCGATCCCGAAATCATCAGCTACGCCGCCTTGCTCGCAGTGTTCTGGGAGGCGCACGATCCCACTCAGGGCATGCGCCAGGGCAACGATACCGGCACTCAATACCGCTCGGCGATCTACAGCCATGACCCGGAGCAGCAGGCCGCCGCCGAAGCTTCCCGATCCGCATACCAGCAGGCCCTGCGCGCCGCCGGTCATGGCCCGATCACCACCGAAATCCGGCCTGCGCCACCGTTCTATTATGCCGAGGAATATCACCAGCAATATCTGGCCAAGAACCCCGGCGGCTACTGCGGACTGGCCGGTACCGGGGTGGTTTGTCCGGTGGGATTGGTGGCATCCAAAACCGCTTGATGATAACCTTGCTACTCATGGTTAAACCGGTTTCGCAACCGGCGTTTCCGGCCTTCATCCAGAGCCGATGGCGGCAGCCTCGCACCGTTTAACCGCTCTTCAACCCCACAGCAACCGAAACCAGGAGAGTCTATAAGATGGCAATCACTCACGATGGCAAAAACCGGACTAGCAACGCCAAGTTGTTGAATTGGGTAGACGAGATCGCCGCCCTGACTCAGCCCGATCACGTCGTCTGGTGCGACGGTTCGGAGGAAGAGTATCAGCGCCTGTGCGCCGAACTGGTCGCTGCGGGAACCTTCACCAAACTGGATCCGGTAAAGCGGCCCAACTCCTTTCTGGCTCGGTCGCATCCATCCGATGTGGCGCGCGTTGAAGACCGCACCTTCATTTGCAGCCTGAACAAGGAAGATGCCGGTCCGACCAACAACTGGGCGCCGCCGGACGAAATGCGGGCGCAGTTGAAAGGGCTGATGAACGGCTGCATGAAGGGTCGCACCCTGTACGTCATCCCGTTCAGCATGGGTCCCATCGGCAGCCCGATTGCCCAGATCGGTATCGAGCTTTCCGATTCGGCTTATGTCGTGATCAACATGAAGATTATGACCCGCATGGGTCAGAAGGTACTCGACGCGCTGGGCAGCGATGGTTTCTTTGTGCCGTGCGTGCATTCGGTGGGCGCGCCGCTGGCTCCCGGACAGAAAGATGTGCCGTGGCCGTGCGAGCCGGACATTGGTCGCAAGGCCATTGTCCATTTCCCCGAAACCCGCGAAATCTGGTCCTACGGCTCCGGCTATGGCGGCAACGCGCTATTGGGCAAGAAGTGCCTGGCGCTGCGCATCGCTTCGTCCATGGCCCGCGACGAAGGCTGGCTGGCCGAGCATATGCTGATCCTCGGCCTCGAATCGCCCAAGGGCGAGAAGACCTATGTGGCGGCGGCGTTCCCCAGCGCCTGCGGCAAGACCAACCTGGCCATGATCGTCCCGCCCAAGGGCTTCGGCAACTGGAAGGCGTTGACCGTCGGCGACGATATCGCCTGGATCAAGCCCACCGCCGATGGCACCCTGCGCGCCATTAACCCCGAGGCCGGGTTCTTCGGCGTCGCGCCCGGCACCTCCTACGATTCTAACCCGATGGCGATGGAATCGTGCAAGGCCAACTCCATCTTCACCAATGTCGTACTGACCGACGACGGCGACGTGTGGTGGGAAGGGATGGGCGTAGAACCGCCGGCGCACGGTATTGACTGGACCGGCCAGGACTGGACCCCGGACTGTGGCCGGTTGGGCGCGCACGCCAACTCCCGCTTTACCGCTCCGGCAGCGCAATGCCCGACCATTGATCCCGCCTGGGAAGATCCTGCGGGCGTGCCGATTTCGGCCTTCATCTTCGGCGGTCGCCTGTCCAAGACCTTCCCGCTGGTGTATCAGGCGTTTGACTGGAATCATGGCGTGTTCATGGCAGCCACCATGGGTTCGGAAGCGACTGCGGCGGCCATTGGCGTGACCGGCATCCGGCGCGATCCGTTCGCCATGCTGCCGTTCTGCGGCTACAACATGGCGAGCTACTGGGGCCACTGGGTCAACATGGGCAAGAAACCGGGACTCAAGCTGCCCATGATTTTCCGCACCAACTGGTTCCGCAAGGACCAGAACGGCAAGTTCGTGTGGCCGGGCTACGGTCAGAACATGCGCGTCCTCAAGTGGATCGTCGAGCGTGTTAATGGCCAAGTCGGCGCCGTGGAAAGCTCGTTCGGGCTGATGCCGCGCTACGAGGATCTGGATCTGCAGGGCCTGGATTTCTCCAAGGAGCAGTTCGAGACCATCACCAGCATCAAGCGCGATGAAGCCCTGAGCGAAATCGAGGAGATTAAGACCTTCTTCGCCAAGTTTGGCGCGCAACTGCCGCCGGAACTCGAAAAGCAGCGCCAAGAGTTCGGGGCGCGCGCCGAGAAAGCGCCGGAAGTGTGGACGGTCGCTGCGGCGGCCTGATTCCGGGTATTGCGGGAATGTTCAAGCCGACCTGCGGGTCGGCTTTTTTATGGGCGGCGGCTTACTCATGCCGCAACGCCTCGACCGGCTTCAGCAACGCCGCCTTGCGGGCGGGATAGAAGCCAAAAAATACGCCGATGCCTGCCGCAAACAGGAACGACAGCGCCATGGAGCGGGCGGTAACGACGACGGTCATCTCGGCCAGTTCGCTGACCAGCCACGCCCCGCCCACGCCCAGCGCCGCCCCGGCCAGTCCGCCGAGTCCGCACAACAGCAGCGCCTCCAGCAGGAATTGCAGCAGGATGTCGCGGTGGCGAGCGCCAATCGCCATGCGAATGCCAATCTCGCGGGTGCGTTCGGTGACGGACACCAGCATGATGTTCATGATCCCGATGCCGCCAACCAGCAGCGATACCGAAGCGATAGCCCCCAGCATCACCGCCAATGCCCGCGCCGACAGCGCGGCGGTTTCCGCAATCGCCGTCAGGTTGCGAAGGGTAAAATCGTTGTCTTCGCCTTCCCCCAGCCGATGGCGGGCGCGCAGCAGTTGGGTAATGTCGGCTTCGGCGTCCGCCATGTGCGCGGCGGAACGGGCCTGGGCGGTAATGAAACGCACCGTGCCGGGGAAGGCGTTGCCGAACAGCTTGGTCTGGGCGGCGGTGATCGGCACGATGATCGCGTCGTCCTGATCGCGCCCGTCCAGCGACTGCCCCTTGCGTTCCAACACCCCGACCACCACAAAGGGCAGATTCTTGACCCGGAGGGTTTGCCCCAGCGGGTCCTGGCTGCCGAACAGATTGCTGACCACCTGCTGACCAATCAGCGCCACCCGCGCCCCGCGCCGCACATCGCTGGCGGTGAACGGCTGGCCGGATTCCAGGTTCCAGGAACGCACCGTCAGATAGTCTGGGGTTGCGCCGTAGACGGTGGTGTTCCAGTTGCTGGAGCCGTAAACCAGTTGCGCGCTGTTGGGAAACACCGGCGCGACCGCGCTCAGCGAGGCCAGTTGCGTCATCGCCTGGGCGTCGCTCAAGGTCAGCGTGGACGCAGTGCCGGCGCTGAACCGCAGGCCGCTGGCGCTGCTGGCGCCGGGCGTCACCAGCAATAACTCGCTGCCCATGGCGTTGATCGCCTGGTTCACGGTACTGCGCGCCCCTTCGCCGACGGCCAGCATCAGCACCACCGCACCAACCCCGATGATCATGCCGAGCATGGTGAGCGCGGTGCGCAGCCGGTTGGCGCCCAGGGCTTGCCAGGCCTCGGCGGGAGCGGTGTGCCAGCTCATAGCCGCACCTCGCCGTCGTGGACGATATGCCCGTCCTTGAAGCGCACCAGACGGCGGGCGTAACGGGCGATATCCGGTTCGTGAGTGACCAGAATCAAGGTAATGCCTCGTTCCGCATTGAGTCGGCTGAACAGGGCCATGATCTCGTTGCTGGTCTGGGTGTCGAGATTGCCGGTCGGCTCATCGGCCAGAATCAGCGGCGGCTGGTTCGCCAAGGCGCGGGCAATGGCGACGCGCTGTTGCTGGCCGCCGGACAGTTGGTTGGGACGGGCGTCGGCGCGGTGGCCCAGCCCGACTTGCTCCAGCAGGGCCTGCGCCCGCCGCCGCCGTTCCGCCTTGGCGATCCCGGCATACAGCAACGGCAACCCGACATTGTCCAGAATGCTGGAGCGTTGCAGCAGGTTGAACCCCTGAAATACGAAGCCGATGTGACGATTGCGCAATTCCGCCAGCCGGTCCGGATCCAGCTTGGCCACCGGCTGTCCGGCCAGGTGATAAGCGCCGGCGCTGGGCGTATCGAGACAACCCAGAATGTTCATGAAGGTGGATTTGCCCGAACCGGAGGGTCCCATAATCGCCACGAACTCACCCGGCGCAATACTCAGATCAAGGTCGCGCAATACCGGGGTCAGCCCGCCGCCGGCCAGCGGGTAATCCTTGCCCAGCCCAGTGACCTGAATCAGCGGTTCCATGCCTACATTCTGAACCGGAAATTGCCGCTGCCCGCGCCCGCGTCGCGCTTGCCGCCGGTTTCGCGGGTCACGACCCGGTCGCCCGGCTTGAGGTCGCCGCTGAGGATCTCGGTCAGCGTGTTGTCGGTGAGGCCGGTTTCCACCGGCACCGGTTTGAGTCGCCCGCGCTCGTCGAGAACATGCACCTGGGTTTTACGCTCCTTGGCGGGCGGGCGTGGGCCGCCGTCCTCATCGTCGGCGCGGCGCGGCTGGAAGCTCAGGGCGGCGTTCGGCGCCCGCAACACGTTCTTGCGCCCAGCAGTGTTGACGCTGACGTAGGCGGTCATCCCCGGCATCAGTCGGCCATCGGCGTTGTCTACGTCCACCACCACGTTGTAGGTCACTACGTTCTGCTGAATGGTCGGGTTGAGACGCACCTGACGGATGCGGCCCTGGAACCGCTGATCGGGGTACGCATCCACGGTAAAAGTTGCGGCCATTCCAGGCTGAAGGCTGCCCACATCGGCTTCGGCGATGCTGGTGTTGATCTGCATTTGCCGTAAATCCTGGGCGATCTGGAACAGGGTTGGGGTCTGGAAATTGGCGGCGACGGTCTGGCCCACATCCACGCTGCGGGCCACCACCACCCCGGAAATCGGTGAGCGGATCACGCTGTTGCGCAGGTTAATCTGATCCCGTTCCCGTTGCGCTTCGGCCAGTTTGACCTGGGCGGTTGCGGCGTCCACCTGCTGCCGAGCGATGTCCAGTTCCTCCTTGGCCACCAGATTTTTGCGCTGGAGGAGGATGATCCGCTCGATCTTGATCTGCGCCAGGTGCAGCGCCGCCTGGGCGCTCAACACGTTCGCTTCGCTCTGCCTGACCTGAGCCTGGAACAGCGCCGGATCGAGTTCGGCCAGCGTCTGGTTTTCACTCACCCGGTCGTTGAAATCCGCATGGATTTTCCGAACGGTGCCGGATACCTGGGTGCCCACATTGACCAGCACCACCGGATTCAGAGCGCCGTTCGCGGTGATGGTTTGAACGATGTCGCCGCGATCCACGATCTGGCTGCGGTAGCGGAGTTGCGGCTGGGTTTTGCCGCCCGGCCAGTAGCTGAACGCCGCTGCGCCGACAGCGAGAATCAATCCGGCCAGGATCAGAGAGGGTTTAGAAAGCGTCATGAGCAGAAATCGAAGGAGGCATCGCCGCTATTAGATACCGAAACGCGGTCATTGTTGAAAATCGTTGCTCACACTGAATTTCTTCTCGGATCGAAGGCGTCCCGCACCGCCTCGCCGACGAACACCAGCAGGCTGAGCATGAGCGCCAGCACCACGAAGCCGGCGATGCCCAGCCACGGCGCTTGCAGATTTTCCTTGCCTTGGCGCAACAGATCGCCCAGCGACGCCGAACCCGGCGGCAGTCCCAGGCCGAGGAAGTCCAGCGCGGTAAGCGCGACGATGGAGCCGGACAGGATAAACGGCATAAAAGTCAGCGTCGCCACCATGGCGTTCGGTAGAACATGCTTGAACATGATCCGCCCGTCGCTCATCCCCAGGGCGCGGGCGGCGCGCACATAGTCGAAATTGCGGGCGCGCAGAAACTCCGCCCGCACTACGCCGACCAGCGAGGTCCAGCCGAACAGCATCAGGATGAACAGCAGGGTCCAGAATCCCGGCGTCACCACGCTGGAGACGATGATCAGGATAAACAACTGCGGCAGTCCGCCCCAGATTTCCAGAAAGCGCTGGAACAGCAAATCCACCCGCCCGCCGAAATAGCCCTGCACTGCGCCCGCCGCGACGCCGATGATCGAAGAAGTCAGGGTCAGCAGCAGCCCGAACAGCACCGAAAGTCGCAAGCCATAAATCAGCCGCGCCAGCACGTCGCGGCCCTGATCGTCGGTGCCCAGCCAGTTCTCGGCGGAGGGCGGAGCCGGCGCCGGAACCGGCAAGTGGTAATTGACGGTGTCGTAGCGGAAGCGGATCGGCGGCCAAATCATCCAGCCGTGTTCATGGATCAATCCGGCCAGATACGGATCGCGGTAATCGGCTTCACTGGGAAATACCCCGCCAAAATCGGTTTCGGCGTAGTCCTTGACCACCGGGGCATAGAACGAACCTTGGTAATAAACCAGCAGGGGACGGTTGTTGGCGATGAATTCGGCGCCCAGGCTCAGCCCGAACAGGAGCAGAAACCACCACAGCGACCAGTATCCGCGCCGGTTGGCGCGAAAGTGGGCCAATCGGCGCTGGGTCAGCGGACTCAGGTGAAACGGCGATGCAGTCATTCCAGTCGTAATGCTTCAGAGTGGGGGTGGGAAAAATCAGCCTGCCGATTCAGAAAAAAATGGGCAAAAGCTCAGCTAATATGCAAGGTTCAAGCGTCAAAACCAAGGTTCTTCAATGATAAACAACATGGAACCCAAGAACGCTTTCCGCCGATTCATCTGCCGGGTTTGGTATGGCGCCGCGTTGAGCCTGATGACGGGGTTGCCGCCCAATGCAGGCTCCCAGGACAGGGATGCGTGGGAACCGCAGCCGGGGGGACGGAGTTGGGCGACTCCAGACTATGCGCGACCCGTCCCGCCGGCCTTGTCGGCCAGTCCGTCACTGCCGCCGTCCCGCGAACCGCCGCTGTCCATGCGCGAACGGGTGGCGGTGCGCCAGTTTGAACTGACCGGCAACACCGTATTTAGTGCCGAGGAACTGGCGGCAGTGACCGCGCCCTACACGAATCGCCCGCTCAGCGCCGAAGAGTTGCAGGAGGTGCGGCGGCAGTTGACGTTGTATTACGTCGAGCGGGGCTATCTCAATTCCGGCGCAATCATTCCCGATCAACCCGTCGAAAATGGAATTGTGCGCATTCGCATCGTCGAAGGCCGGCTGTCCGAGGTAGAGGTCATCGGCAACACGCATTTGCGCGCTGATTATTTTCAGTACCGCCTGCGGCCGGAGGCGAATGCGCCGCTCAATGTTCAGGAACTCCAGGACCGTCTGCAATTGCTGCAACAGAATCCATTGATCGAACAGCTTCAGGCGGAACTGGCGCCCGGCGTTCAGCCGGGAGAAAGTGTGTTGCAATTGGGCGTGCGGGAGAGTCGGCCCTATGAAATCGGCTTCGCGGTCGCCAACAACAATCCGCCCAGCGTGGGCGCGACGCGCGCTTATCTTTATGGGCTGGACCGTAATTTGACCGGAGTCGGCGACAGTCTGGGGTTGAGCTACGGCCATAGCTTGGAGAGCAGCACCGCCGACTGGCGGGTGTTCTATGCCCGGCCCTTGAATGCCTACGAGACTATGGCGCAGGTGTGGGCTGAGCAGAACGAGACTTCGGTGATCGAGGATCGCTTCGATACCCTGGACATCACCAGCACAGTGCAAACCTATGGCGTCTCCCTGACGCATCCTTTCTATCGGACGCCGCAGCAAACCTTGTCGATGAGCCTCAATCTGGAGCGGCGGCATAGCGAATCCTCTCTGCTGGGCATTCCGTTCTCCTTTGCGCCTGGCGAGGAGGATGGGCAGGCGACCGTGACGGTGGCGCGATTCGTTCAGGAATGGCTGGATCGGCGGCTGGATCAGGTGATCGCGGCGCGTTCCACCTTCAGCTTCGGTCTTGACGCCTTCGGGGCGACGGTCAATGCCTATGAGCCTGACGGCCAGTTCGTGACCTGGCTGGGCCAGTTGCAATGGGCGCGGCGCTTCGGGGAACAGGCTTATCAGCTCATCTTCAAAGCGATTCTGCAACTGGCTGATGATCCGCTACTGCCGATGGAAAAGTGCGCGCTGGGCGGTCTCGAAACGGTGCGAGGCTACCCGGAAAACACCCTGGTGCGCGATAACTGCTTCGTCGCTTCTCTGGAATTCCGCGTGCCGGTGTATGCATTACCCCTGGCTGGCGTCAGTCGCGGCCCTAATGAGGGACAGGTGCAATTGGCTGCATTTGCGGATTATGGCTGGGCTAAAAACAAGGGCGAGTTCGACTTGGAGCCGAATTCGATTTACAGCGCCGGCGTAGGAGTGCGCTGGGATCCAGGCGCCAAAACTCATGCGGTGCTGTATTGGGGCTATCCGTTTCAGGAAGTGAATATAGGGGATGAGGGTTGGCTGAGTCCACGGGTCAATTTTCTGGTGCAGGTTGCGTATTAAGGTTCAGGAAATAAGAAAGCTGGGTGCGTCAGTTATTGCTGCGCCTTGCAGAGATGCTGACCAGGCGCTAATGCTTGAAATTACGATCCTGATCCGCAACCGGCATGAATTTTGAGCTATTCAATCGGTTTCTTTTATCATTGGATAGCGTCGGTAGAGTAATCAAGCGCTTCATGTTTTGATCTGCTCGGCTACTAACCCGGTTTTCCTTGCAACCAGGATCAGAGCATTCCACTGCAAAGAGGGACCCCGGACTCCAATCAACTCCACAATCGTAAACCCCTGTGACTTGAGAAGCACCGTCAAGTTTTTTTGTGACCAGCGCTGAATATAGCCGCCATCCCATGAAGCGGAGAGGGGCAGACTCAACCGCTCGCGCACTGTGATCAGCAAATTTTTCATGTAGTTGCCGTAAGGCATTGACAGGATGAGGACGCCATTGATCTGAAGATTTATGGCGGCGAGTTTGACAAGCGTGGAGGGTTTGAAACACGAGTCGCTGGGGTCGATGCTGATCGCCATATCGAAACTGGCTGCTTTCATCGAGCTGGAATCAGGGGCTATAACCGGCGGACAGGATTGATCCACCGGCGCTAATCCAATCGGGTGGGCATCGCCGCTTTCAATGACTTCCATACTGGCTACGGTATAGCCGGCATGGTGTAAATCGTGGTGCAACGTTTGTGCGCCGCGCCCGATGCCGAGGATCCGCGTCGCTCCATAGCGTGCGCAGATATCCAGCACCACGGATCGAATGCGCGGATTCGCGCCGGTCTCTCCTGCCGCGCTGGGCTGATATAAGGAATCCAGTTCGATTTTCTGGTTGGCGGTCATGTGTTGTTCCTCTTTCCGGGAGGGTTATCGGTTGCGCTATGGGTGTGATCCACTGAGGCCATTTACGCATTTTCCCAAGCCTTTATCTGTGAGCTACTTCACACTTGATTGGGGTTTCTCCCGGATTCCGATGACTTGCGAGGAAATTCAGGGGCGCAGCCATTCACTCTCCTGGCTTATTGACAAGAGAGGAGTTGAGGATGAGGGGATATCAGGCTGAATGCGCCAACCGATTTAATACAGCGGGTTGCAGGAGAGTGATGTAGCCCTGCTGGATTGTCAGCAGTCCCTCTCTTCGCCAGAGTTGCAGTTGCTTGTTGACGCTTTCGCGGCTGGTGGCAATGCTGTTGCCGATGTCCTGTTGCGAGAGCTTGTGCGCAATACGGACTCCCACCGGGGTGGTCGTTCCATCGCTCGCGGCCAGTTTGACCAGCAGCCGGGCCAGCCGGGTTGGCGTATCGTGGAAGGCCAGCCGCTCGATGAAGTCGCTGGTGGCGCGCAACCGCCCGCATAGCACCGCCAGCAAGCCCGTCGCGACCTGCGGATGGCGTTCCAGGAACGGGATAAAATCCTGGCGCAGCACGATGAACAGCGCACACTCGCCGATAGCAGTGGCGTCCGCGCTACGAGGTTGTCCATCCAGCAGGGCAATCTCGCCGAAGCACTCTCCCGGCGCGACGATACTAAAAATCAACTCCTTCCCTTCGTCGGACACGATGCTGATTTTGATCTGACCCCGCAGCACCAGCATCATGCTGACGCCGGCATCGCCGCGTTGAAAAACCATCTGTCCATCGTCAAACCGGCGCTCCGTACCCAAAGCAAGGAGTTGCTCGCGCTCAGTCATATCGAGGTGGCTGAACAAGATATGCTGGGCCAGCGCGGCGCGTTTATCGTTGGGTAGCATCGGGTTAACCTTTGTTTCTGGGAGTTTCGCTTCAGGTTGAGCGTGTCCAGACACTGGGCATGGGCAAATAATAAGCCAATATTCAAAACAAGCAGCGCCCCTCCGCATTGAGCGGTTGCTTAAAGGATAGGGTCCTGAATGTTCAGGGAAATGAAGTGCGGAAAACAGGAAGAGCAGGGGGCAGGAACGAGTGAAATGCAGCCGACCGTGAAATTTTGAAACAGCATTATTTCAGTGCGTTTCATTTTGAAATACCGGATTCCGGGTCGGATTAAACGCGTTTGTCCTGGATAAAGTGGCTCAAATCAAGGCTTCACTTCCCGATCATAGGCGGCGGCGGTTTTCAATCCCACCTGTTCCAACAGAGCGGCCCGCTGTTCGCGCAAGCCGCGATCCGCCGGATGAGCGTCTATGTTCTCGGACAGCGTGGCAATGGCGTCGTACCAGAAGCCTTCCTGAGCGTACAGGAATGGTTGCTCCCGCAAGCTGGCCTGTTTCAACTGGGCGGTCAGCAGCACGGACGGCAGAACCTGCCGGATCGTGCCGCTGGCGATAGTATCGTTGGCGCGCTGGTCAGGGTCGGCTATGGCGGCGAGTGACCATTGATACTCCACTTCCGGTTTGAGGGTGTAGCTGAGCCGCAGGGCGTGAATGCCCGGCTGTGCTGCGGCCACTTTCATTTCTACCAGCGGTTTGACCGAGTGATCATCGTTCAGGGTGAATTCCAGCGGCGCGGCTATTGCCTTGGAGCAATACCAGTACAGCGTCGGTTGGGCGCGGTGGGTCAGGCCGGTGCTTTCGGGAGCCAGGACGCTGAGAATCAGTCCGCTATCCTGCGGGCCTCGACTGGCGCCGCCGATCCGGGTGGCTGGAGCGCCCAGCATGGGCGGCTTGTAAACCGGGGTTTGAGTCGCGGTGGATGTCGGCAGCGCTGTCGGCGTGGGTGATTGCGCCGGGGCGAGGGCGGGCGCGGCGATAAATAGGAGTGCTAACGCTAACTTTATCCACCCGTTGATGTAAGAGATGTTCATTTAGGTCTCCTGAATCAATCATTTCCTCCAGTATAGCCGGTAGGCAGGGATGCATAGAAACGGCGAGCCGCGTTAGACTGGGGTGGGTTTCATTTTGGAAAGGATGATTTTTGAAAACCGACAGCGTGTTCTACCGGCTATTCCAACGTCTGCCGGAACTGGTGTTTGAACTGGCTGGTTGGCCGGCTCCCGATTTGACCGGATACCAGTTCCGGTCGGAAGAGATCAAGCAGACCGCTTTTCGCCTGGACGGTATTTTGGTCCCGCCTGCGGAAGCATTCGACCGGCCCCTGGTGTTTGTCGAAGTACAGTTCCAACCTGACGCGCTGTTCTACCGTCGGTTCTTTGCCGAAATTTTTCTGTACCTGTACCGTCAGCCGCCTGCGCAACCTTGGTGGGCGGGTGGTGATCTACCCGGAACGGCGGCTGGAGCGGGAAGCCGGGCCGCACTACGCGGTCCTGGTGGATAGCCCCCAGGTGCGACGGGTCTATCTGGAGGATTTCCAAAACCCGGTGGCCTCAACTTTGGGTTTGCGGCTGTTGCGCTTGCTGTTGGATGAGCCGACGCAGGCCATCGCACATGCGCAAACCTTGTTGCAACCGCTCTCCTCCGAACAGCGTCAAATGGCGGTGTGGCGGGAAATAGTAGATTTGGTGGAAACCCTGCTGGTTTATCGCTTGCCGGCTCTGAGCCGGGAGGAGATTCGCAAGATGTTGAACTTGATGGATGTGGATTTGAAACAAACCCGATTTTATCAGGAGGTCTTCGCTGATGGCCGTCAGGAAGGTCGTCAGGAAGGCCGTCAGGAAGGAACTATGGAATTGGTTTTACGACTCTTGCGGCGGCGGTTCGGCGACGCATTGACCGCTGCGCACGCCGCCCGGATTGAGGGGTTGGCGCTGACCGAGGCGGAGGCGCTGGCCGAGGCGTTGCTGGATTTTCAAACCACCGGGGATTTGGCGGCCTGGCTGGCGCAGCATGACCGCGCTCGCTAAGGTAGCGGCCCGTTGGGCTTATCCCGCTGATGGTGGCGGCATCGTGGGCAGTGCGGATAATGTTTGGGCAGTGAGGATAATGTTGCCGCCGCGCCCCGCGCCCCAGGTGTGGAGGAAAGCAAACCGCCATCACACAGTTCAAGCTGATTCACGTCCAGCGTGATCGAACCGGCGGCGCCAGCCAACCTCTCAACCCGTTGCTGTGAAGCGCTTCACAGCCAATTGCCAATCAGCAGAAACGGCGACCAGTAACCGGGATGTTGATAACGACGGTCGGCGAGTAGCTGCATTTGCGCCTGCTGCAACGCCTTGGCCTTGGATAGCTTCGCGTTTTGCAATTGCCGGTAGAACTCCGTCACTAGCAGCGACGTGGCCTGATCGTTGATGAACCACAAGGTCGCAACCGCGCTGCGAGCGCCGGCCTTGACCGCGACGCCGGCCAGACCCAACGCGGCGCGGTCGTCACCGGCGGCGGTCTGGCAGGCGCTCAGGGTGAGCAGTTCCACCGGCTGATCGCGGTACTGGCTGAGGCTCATAAAGCGCTCCAGCCGATCCAGGGTCAATTTGTCATCAAAGGTCAGCAGGAAGGTATTGCGCACATCGCTGGCGAACTGGCCGTGCGAGGCGATGTGGACGATGGAGTAGGGCGTTTCCTTCAATTCCTGTTGCACGCTTGCCAACTGGAAATCCTGATTTTCCAGCACCTTGCCGCCGTAAGCGGCGTGAATGGCCGCCAGTTCCTTCTGCACATAATCCAGCGACGAAAACCCCTGTCTGGCTTCGCTCAGGCCATTGAGCAGCGGCTGCATTTTCTGGCGCGGGAACGGGCGTAAATCGGTCAGGGTCAGTCCCGGCGTGGTGGCGATAGCGTAGTGGCGGATAAGAAAATTCTGGCCGTCATGCAAGGCTGCAATGGGGATGGTGCGCAACGGCCCGTCCGGCGCGAACACCAGGGTATCAATCTGCTGGGCGTCCAATGAACCTTGCAAGGGCCGGATCAGCCAGCCATACAACTGTTGCGCCGCCGGCAGGTACTCGCGGCTGGTGCGCTTTTCCAGAGCGCGCCGGAACTCGCGCACGGCAGCGGTGAAGGCGGCGCGATCTACGCGCACGGTGATCTGCTGGATGCCTTGCGGCGATTGCAACAGCAGTTCGAGCCGGTCGAGCAGCAGGATTGGGTAAAGCACCGCCGTGTGCGGCGGTGGACGGTCCAGGGTCGTGATCCGCGATTGCAGCGCCGTCACGCATTCATCCTGAAAGTAATCCTTGACCTCGGCGGTTTTCAACGCCTCCATCGCATCGCGGGCGGCCAGCAAATCCGCTTCACGGGCCGCAGCGGTGGGCTGCTGGACAGCACGTTGCAGCAGCAAATCGGCCAGTTCGGTGAAGGCGTCGCCGACGCTGGCCCGGAACGAACCGGCGCCGGCGCCCCGGTTTGAGGTGAAGTCTTGGCGAATGGTCTGCAACTGAGCGACTGCCTGCTGATAGGCCAGAATTGCGCCGTTGCGGTCGCCCTGTGTTTTCAGCAGCCGCCCGATTTGCCATTGCCAGCGGTAGAGCAGTTCCGGGGCGTCGGCCTGTTGGGCGGCGAATACAGCTTGCCGGTACAGCGTCAGCGCCTCGGCGCGATGACGCTCATCCTGTTGCAATTGGGCTTGATAACCGAGGGCGTAGGACAGGCTGCGCTGATCATCCAGTTGCCGGGCCAGCGTCGCGGCGGCGGTGAAATCATCCTGAGCGGCCTGAGTGCGTTGCGCCGCCGATGCACCGGGCAGGGTGCGGCGCAGTTTGCCGATGGCGAGCAGGTGATACGCCTTATCGTGGCTGGCGGGCAGGGTCTGCACCTGACGAGCGGCCTCGGTCAGCAGCGTTTCCGCTGTACGTGGGTCGCGTTCCCGTGCGGCGAGGCGGGCGGCATTGATCAATACAGTGGCGGTGAGGGCCGGGTCCTGGGCTTGCCGGGCCAGAGTCAGGCTGTCCTGATAGGCGAGGCGGGCGGCGCGGGCATCGCCCTGTTCGGCGGCCAGATTGCCGAGATGGTTCAGGCTGGCGGCAGCGATGGGTGGCGCATGGGCCTGGCGGGCCAGCGTAACGCTGCGGTCCAGATGGCGACGGGCGTCGTCGGTCGCGCCGGTCAGCCACAGGATTTTCCCCAGCGCGCCCAGCACCGCAGCGTGACGCACGGGATCGTCGAGCGCATCGGCCAGCGGTTGCGCGGCGCGCAGGGTGGCGAGGGCATTGCGGTATTGTCCCAGTGCCTGATAGGCGTCGGCCAGTTGCAGCAGGGCGTCGAATTGTTGGGCCGGGTCGCCGGATTGGGCGGCGGCAGCGCTGGCGGCCTGCCCGTAGCGCACGGCCTGCTCGAATTGACCACGTTGCAT
>DEHY01000230.1 GCA_002352185.1 Competibacteraceae bacterium UBA2788 | reverse complement strand
AGCGGCAGCACCAGCGACCAGTAGATCCGGAATTCGCCTGCGCCATCCAGCCGCGCTGCGTCAAGCAGGCTATCGGGAATCGCCAGCAGATATTGCCGGATGAGAAAAATGCCGAAGATGCCGGCCATGCCGGGGATGATCACGCCCCAGTAGGTATTGATCAGCCCGAACTGCTTGAGCAACAGAAACAGCGGCAGCATCGCCACCTGGGCCGGAATCACCATCGCCGCCAATAATCCGCGCAACAGCCGGTCACGATAGCGGAAACGGAATTTGGCAAAGGCGTAACCGGCCATGGAATTGATGAACAGCGAAATCACGGTCACGGCGCCGGCTAATAGCGCGCTGTTGAGCAGATAGCGCCCCAGGTCCAGGCGGGTGAACAGCGCGGCGTAATGCTCGAAGGTGACGGCGCTGGGCCACAGGCGCGGCGGGTCGCTGTTGGCCTCGCCAGTCGGCATCAGCGACGCCGCCAGCATCCACAGCAGCGGCAACAGACTCAGCGCGACGCCCATCGCCAGCAGGCTGTAGAGCAGCAGAGTAGGGAGAAATGAACAGGTAAAAGAGCCGGTAAAGCGGTGGATACGTTCCAGAGACATGGTTGGGGTTCCGCTCCTTGAGCGTCAAGACGGTATCTACATGCTGCCGCACGCTGCGATGAAAATCATCGTCGGCCTGTGTAGAGAAGGTATCCATCGATTAAGCGGACTTAGTGGGTATAGTGTTGACTATAAATCATTGGTAGTCATAATAACTACCATGAACAGCAAACAAATCATTAAGCGACTGGAAGCGGACGGATGGGTTCTGGCGCGAGTCAAGGGATCGCATCATCAGTTCAGGCATCCGACGAAGCCGGGCTTAGTGACCATCAAGCACCCTGACAGCGACATCCCCGCCGGTACGCTGAACAGCATCAAGAAGCAGGCGGATTGGAAATAGGAGGTTGCCATGCGGTTTCCCGTGGTGTTGCACACCGATGATGGCGTCCGCTTCGGCGTGACGGCGCCCGATCTTCCTGGCTGCTTTTCGGCGGGCGATACCTTCGATGAAGCGCTGGATTCGGCGGTGGAGGCGATTAATCTGCATCTGGAAGGCATGGTGGAGGACGGTGGCGAGGTGCCGGTTCCCCGTCCCTTTGCCGAGCATCGCGCCAATCCCGACTTCGCCGACGGCGTTTGGGCGGCGGTCGAGGTGAATGTGGCCCGCTTCGAGGGTCGGGCTGAGAAGATCAACATCACGTTGCCGCGTCATCTATTAGCGAAAATCGATGCCTACGCTCGTACTCACGGGGCTACTCGTTCCGGCTTTTTGGCTGAGGCAGCGCGGGCGGCGATGCGGTAGAGCGCTGTCCCTGGCGCGAGAGCATTGCGGGCTGCGGGCTTATAAGCATTTTGAGCATCTCGCTGGCTTTCCTGACATCCTCCCCGTCCTTCAGGGCGGAGAGGATGTCAAGGTGATTCTCCAACCCTGGTGCTGGATATGGCGCTTTTTGGTGCAGGCGTGTTTGACTTGTTGCACACAGCGGCGATCAGCTTGAATCTTCCCCAAGGTCTGAGCTTCGTATCAGGGTCGGGTGTTTTTCTCAGCCGGGTTCCCGGCTCTATTCCCGAACCGGCGACGCTGGCGCTGCTCGGCATCGGTCTAACCGGCTTGGGCTGGGCCAGAAGGCGGCAAGGGAAAGCATAAGTCGTTCCCGTCCCCGGTGTAAGCCAAGCCCGCGTTGGGGACGGGTCTATCCACACCGGCGGTATCGCCTTTAGGGTTGGGTTAAAAATCCCGCCTGCCGAAAGTGATCATCAAACGCCAATGCCTTTTGCAAGCGGCATTCGTGCATCAGCACGAAAGAAGAGCAATCGGTAAAACTCCAACCCTTGTCGGGCCGGTTGCGAAACAAATCAATCGCTGCCTCGATTTGAACTTGGCTTAGATAAACCCGTTGCACCAGACGGCTGGCTTGCAGGCTATCGAGAAAACGCACCGCGTAGCTGTGACCCAGCCGGACTTGGAGCAAGGTCACAGTTTCGTCCATGACATAATCCGTGGTCACCAGTGGCAGGCGGTTGTTCCCCAGAAACAGACGTACAGCTTCATGGCCGCGATCCTTGCGATCAATCGCGGCATACCAGCCGCTGGTGTCTACAAAAATCCCATTCATCGCATTGCGCCATACAAATAATCATCATGCCGCTCGGCCGCATCGCTTTCCGTCCCTTCCGCCATTCCCACAATACCCCATAGCGGATCTTGCCGCCGGTCCTCCGGTAACTCCAAGGCAACACCTTCTTCCTGCGCAAACCGTAGCAGAAGAAACTGCATCAATTTGAGCTTGTCGGTGCGCGGCAGGGATTCCACCAAGGGCAAAAGTTCAGCAATGGACATCACGGCAAATCCTTCAAAATAGGTACGCTTGATAGGCGAATATCCCGTTAACTTTTCATTCCGCCCAGCTTGTAGACCAAGCAAAGGTAGCAGCGTTGCCCGACGGTTTTCGATTTACCGATCCCGCCCGGTGATCCGGCTCACGACGGCTCTCCCCGCCGCAGCTTCAATTGCAGCGCAGTCACGGCCAGAATCAGCGCGAACAGCACAAACGCCGCCGCCGAGGCATAACCCATATTCCACCAGCGGAAGCCTTCTTCGTACATCAGCAGCACCACGCTGAGGGTGCGATTGGCGGGGCCGCCCTGCGTCATCACATACGGCTCGGCGAAAACCTGGAAATAGCCGATCATCGTCATCAGCGCTACAAATAGAAAAGTCGGCCCCAGCAACGGCAGCGTAATGTAGCGGAACTGCCGCCAGGCGCTGGCTCCATCAATCCGCGCCGCCTCGTACAACGAGATGGGGATGTTTTGCAGACCGGCGATGAAGATGATCATGTTGAAACCGAAGTTCTTCCACACCGCCATGAGAATAATCGCCGGCATCGCCCAATCGGGATCGCCCAGCCAGTCAATCGGATCAACGCCGAACAGACTCAGGCCGTAATTGAGCAATCCATAATGGGGATGATAGAGATAGCGCCATACCACCGCGACCGCGACCAGCGTGGTGACGACGGGCAGGAAGAATACGGCGCGAAAGAAACCGGGAAAATGAGTCAGTCGGCTGTTCACCAGCAGCGCCGCGCCGAGCGAGACCGCCACCGATAATGGCCCGCCCACCGCCACAAAATAAACAGTGTTGCCGAGCGCAGTCCAGAACAGAGGGCTTTGCAGCAATTGCCCATAGTTCCGCAGGCCGACGAAGCGCAGCCGATGCAAATCGCCCAGCGCGTAAATGTCGAAATCGGTGAAACTCAGCAGCAACGCCGCCAGCACCGGCAGGAAGAAGAACACCGCAATCAGCAGCACTGCCGGGGCGAGAAAGGCGTAGGCGCTCAGGGTGATATGGCGTTCATACCCGGTCATGGCGTTAATCCCCGACTCAACAGCCAGCGCCGTTTCTCCAGAATCCGATCCACATCCCGATCCAGCGCCGCCAGCGCTTCGTCCATGCTCTTTTGCTTGCGGATCGTCAGTTCCGCGTAATAAGCGATCTTGTTGGCGATGCGTTCCCATTCCGGGATCGGCGGCGTGGCCTGGACATGCTGCAATTGTTGCCGGAACGCCTGCGCGTAACGGTTATCAGCCAGCGCCGGATCGGCCCAGGCCGATTGCCGGGCCGGCAAGTCGCCGGTCAGCGCGTAAAACCGCGCCTGCTGTTCCGGTTCCGTGAGGAATTGCAGCAGCTTCCAGGCCGCATCCCGACGCGGCGAATTGCGGCTGAGCGCCAGGCTGGCCCCGCCCGCGAGCGAGAGGCCCGGTTCAGCGCCAAAGCCCGGCAGCGGCGCGGTATTCCAGTGCGGCTGCATCGCCGTCGGCAACCGCCGCCCGAATTCGCCGATGTTCCACGGCCCGCTGACGTAGACAGCAAACGCGCCGTTGGCGAATTCCTGATAGAGATTCGCCATTTGGGTATTGCCCACCGGCGGCGCCAACTCTTGCTGGAACAGGCTGAGATAGAAGGCGAACGCGGCGCGAAAGCGCGGATTCTGGAAATCGCCATACTGATTGCGATCCCGCAGCAACGGCGCGCCGTGTTGCAGGGCGAGAATGACCAGCAGTTGCCACTCGTTGACCGGCAGCAGAATGGCGTAGCGCGCCGCGCCGCCGGTTGCCTTGAGCGCGATCATCGCCCTGCGCCAGTCCTCCCAGGTCTGCGGCGGCTGGGCAAAGCCGACGGCGGACAGCAGGTCGGCGCGATAGAACAGCAGCCGGGTATCCACATACCAGGGCAGCGCGTAAGTCTGACCGTCCAGACGGTTGGTGGCGAAAATGCCGGGGAAAAAATCGGCCAGCGCCACCGTCTCATCGTGCAGTCGCCGATCCAGCGGTTCAATAGCGCGCAGGGCCACGAATTCGGGAATCCAAGTATTGCCCAGTTGAAACAGGTCCGGCATGGCGTCGCCGGCATAAGCCGTCAACAGCTTTTCGTGCGCGGCGCTCCANNCCCATCGCCCAGAATTCCACCGTGGTAACGGCGTCGGCGCCGGAATGGCAGCCGATCAGCGTGATCAACCCCAGCGCCAGCAGGATCAAACCGCCGCCGATACGCTTCATCTTTGCGCCCAACCTGCAATGTCCATTGGGTATTCCATTGCGCCCTTTCATCCGGTTGTCACGTCGCCCGCACGGGCAGATCGCTGCGCGCCTCTTGAAAACAGCCGCAGCGTCCATAGATATGATGGTTGAACACAGACTGAACCCGTATCCCAAGTTCTGCTTTTTAATCGAGGTAACGCCATGCCCATTTATGAATATCGCTGCAACGCCTGCCGCCACGAACTGGAAGTCATGCAGAAACTCAGCGACCCCGAATTGAGCGAATGTCCGGCGTGCGGCCAATCGGAATTAAAAAAGCTGATTTCGGCGGTGGGCTTCCGGCTCAAGGGCAGCGGCTGGTACGAAACTGATTTCAAGAGTGGCGATAAGAAAAAGAACGTCGCCAAGGACGATGGCCCTCCCGCCAGCGCCAGCGACGCCAAACCCGGCGCCGCTCCGGCAACGACAACAGCAACAGCAACAGCAGCGGCTGAATGAGCGCGGTATAAGCCTGTGTTTCCAGCGCCCGGGCGCATTCCCGCCTGGGTCAGGATTCACCTTGGCCCCGGGTTGTGATGCGCCGATCACTCAAGATTCAGAAGCCCCCGCCAGCGTCACCACCACCCGATGCGCATTGCCATCCCGGAGTAGAGGAATGCAGGCCGCCCCATCCTCGACTGCGCCATGAACGCCATCCATTTCTACGGCTGTCACCCGTTCCGCATGACCCTCGGGGTTGCGAACCTCGATGTCATAGACCGCATCGCCATCCGGCAGCCGGTAGTGCAGGCGGAAGCCCGGCCACTGGTCGGGAATGCAGGGTCGCAGCAGCACGGTGTGACCCTCGACCAGTTCCAGGCCAAGAATGGACTCCAGCGCCACCCGCAGCATCCAGCCCGCCGCACCGGTGTAGCCGCTCCAGCCGCCGCGCCCGATATGCGGGGCCACGCCATAAACATCGGCGGCGACCATGAACGGTTCCAGCCGATAGATCGCTACGGCTTCCGGCGTCAGGGCGCGGTTGATCGGATTGAGCATCTCCAGCAACCGCGCCGCCCGTTCGCGCCGTCCCAGTTCCGCCAGCGCCCGCACTACCCACAGCGCCGCATGGGTGTACTGGCCGCCGTTCTCGCGCACCCCGGCCACATAGCCCTTGATATAGCCGGGATCGTGCGGAGTATGCGCAAACGGCGGAGTCAACAACCGGATTAAACCTTCCTGCTCGGCAATCAGATGGCGCTCGACCGCATCCAGCGCCGATTCGGCGCGAGACCACGGCGCGGCTTTGGAGATCACCGCCCACGCCTGCGCCAGCGCATCGATCCGGCATTCATCGCTGTGGGCCGAACCCAGCGCCGCGCCGTGGTCGTACCAGGCGCGACGGTACCACTCGCCGTCCCAGCCGTCCTGATTCAGCGCTTCAACCAGATGACGGCGAAATGCGGCATAGCGCCGCGCCCGGTTGTGATCGCCGTGCTGGCCGCACACCGGGATGAATTCGCCGAGGATCGCGTACAGGAAAAAGCCCAGCCACACGCTCTCGCCGCGCCCCTCCCGACCAACCCGGTTCATGCCATCGTTCCAGTCGCCGGTTCCCATCAGCGGCAACCCATGCGCGCCCTGGGTCAGCGAACGATCCAGCGCCCGGCAGCAATGCTCGTACAGGCTGGCGACTTCGCCGGAATCCTCCGGGGTCAGCAATGCTTCATCTTCGCCCGGCTCCAGCAGCCGCGCCCGCAGGAAACGCGCCGGCTCACTGAACAGACTCCAGTCGCCGGTGGCGCGGGCATAAAACGTCGCCACATACGGCAACCACAGCCGATCGTCGCTGAAACGGGTGCGGATGCCGCAGCCGGTCGGCGGATGCCACCAGTGCAGCACATCGCCCTCCTGGAACTGATGGGCGGCGTGCAGCAGGATTTGCTGGCGGGTCCGCTCCGAATCGTGATAGAGCAGCGCGGCGGCGTCCTGCAACTGGTCGCGGAAGCCGAAGGCGCCGCCGGANNTGGTCGCGGAAGCCGAACGCGCCCCCGGACTGGTAGAACGCCGAGCGGCCCCACAACCGGCAACTCAGGGTTTGATACGCCAGCCAGCCGTTGACCATGACATCGAGCGCTGGCGTCGGCGTCTGGATTTGCACCTTGCCCAGTTCGTTGCGCCAGAATTCCTGAACCTCCGCCAGCGCCGCCGCAACGGCGTTGTCTTCGCGGTAATGGTTGATTAGGCGGCGGGCGTC
>DEHY01000027.1 GCA_002352185.1 Competibacteraceae bacterium UBA2788 | reverse complement strand
ACGTGAAACCTCTCCGCGTGGGGCAAGATGAATCCGGCTGCCACGCCGGGTATACTTCAAAATCTACGACTCAAAACACAGAATATCCGGGGGCGAACTGAACGGCCCCCTTCGGCTTGCGGAGGCGCTCGTGCGCGATGTTTCAACGTTTCAAGGGCTGATTCTGGCCCTGCAGGATTACTGGGCGCGGCAGGGCTGTGTGCTGCTGCAACCTTACGACATGGAAGTGGGCGCGGGAACCTTCCATCCCGCCACTTTTCTACGCGCCATCGGCCCCGAACCGTGGAGCGCCGCCTATGTGCAACCTTCCCGCCGTCCTACCGATGGTCGCTACGGCGAAAACCCCAATCGCTTGCAACACTATTATCAATATCAGGTGGTGATCAAACCCTCGCCACTGGACTTGCAGGAACTCTATCTCGGTTCGCTCAAGGAACTGGGCCTCGATCCGCTGATCCACGACATCCGCTTCGTCGAGGACAACTGGGAATCGCCGACGCTGGGCGCTTGGGGTCTGGGCTGGGAAGTCTGGCTGAATGGCATGGAAATCACCCAGTTCACCTATTTCCAGCAGGTCGGCGGGCTGGATTGCAAGCCGGTGACCGGAGAAATCACCTATGGGCTGGAGCGCATCGCCATGTACCTGCAAGGCGTAGAAAGCGTTTTCGATCTGCTCTGGACCGACGGCCCGCTAGGCCAGGTGAGCTATGGCGATGTGTTTCACCAGAACGAAGTGGAAATGTCCACCTACAACTTTGAATACGCCGATACGTCCGCGCTGTTTGGCGGATTCGACACTTGCGAGGCCGAAAGCCAGCGCCTGATCGAACTTGGCCTGCCGCTGCCCGCTTACGAAATGACCCTGAAAGCCTCCCATACCTTCAACTTGCTGGATGCCCGCAAGGCCATCTCCGTCACCGAACGGCAACGCTTCATCCTGCGGGTTCGCGCCCTGGCGCGGGCGGTGGCGCAGGCCTACTACGACGCCCGTGCGGCGCGGGGCTTCCCGATGTGCGCCCGGCAAGCGGCGGCGACTCCGAATCTGGAGGCGGCTCATGGCTGAACACCGCGATTTACTGATCGAAATCGGCACCGAGGAATTGCCGCCCAAGGCGCTGTTCAGCCTGTCATTGGCCTTCGAACAAGGCATCCGCGACGGATTGGAAAAAGCGGGGCTGCCCAGCAATGCGATCCGCCGCTTTGCGACTCCGCGCCGACTGGCGGTCCTGATTGAGCATCTGCCGATACGACAACCTGACCGGCAACTGGAACGGCGTGGCCCGGCGCTGAGCGCCGCCTTCGGTCCCGATGGACAGCCCACCAAAGCCGCTGAAGGCTTCGCCCGTTCCTGCGGCGTCGCCGTCACCGCGTTGCAGCAACAGGAAACCGATAAGGGCGTCTGGCTGGTGCATGTCAACATCGAGCCGGGCGCCGCCACCGCCGACCTGATTCCCGGCATCGTTCTCGCCGCCCTCGCCGCCTTGCCCATTCCCAAGCGGATGCGCTGGGGCGACCGCGACGATGAATTCGTGCGCCCGGTGCATTGGGCGGTGCTGCTGTTTGGCGATGAGGTGATTCCCGCTGCGATCATGGGCGCTCAAACCGGCCGCGAGACTCGTGGTCATCGCTTCCACCATCCGGATCCGATTCGGTTGATGGCGCCGGTTGATTACGCCCGGCAACTGGCCAGCGCAGGCAAGGTCATCCCTGATTTCGGCGAGCGCCGTGACGCGATTCGCGCTCAAGCGGAGGCCGCCGCCGCCCGGTTAAACGGCGTCGCCGTCATCAAGCCGGAACTGCTGGACGAAGTTGCGGCGCTGGTGGAATGGCCGGTGGCGCTGGCCGGAAACTTCGAGCAGCGCTTCCTCAATGTCCCTGCCGAAGCGCTGATCAGCACCATGCAGGATAATCAGCGCTATTTCCCGGTGGTGGACGCTCACGGCCGACTGTTGCCGTACTTCATTACTATTACTAACCTGGAGAGCCGCGACCCGGCTCAAGTGCGGGCNNCCTGAAAGAGGTGATATTCCAGCAGCGCCTGGGTACGCTGGCCGACAAGAGCGAGCGGGTTGCCGCATTGGCGCGACTCATCGCCGAGCAGAGCCATGGCAATTCCGATTGGGCTGAGCGGGCGGCGCGGCTGGCCAAGTGTGATCTGCTGACCCAGATGGTGCAGGAATTCCCGGAGCTGCAAGGAATCATGGGTCGCTACTACGCCCTGCACGATCAGGAAGCGCTGGAGGTGGCCCACGCGCAGGAGGAGCAATATCTGCCGCGCTTCGCCGGCGACCGGCTGCCGACGACCGCCACTGGACGCACTCTGGCGCTGGCCGAGCGGCTGGATACCCTGATCGGCATTTTTGCTATCGGCCAGGCCCCGTCAGGAGCCAAGGATCCGTTTGCGCTGCGTCGCGCCGCCCTGGGCGTGCTGCGCATCCTGATCGAAGGC
This sequence comes from Competibacteraceae bacterium UBA2788, assembly GCA_002352185.1. Lineage (GTDB taxonomy): Bacteria > Pseudomonadota > Gammaproteobacteria > Competibacterales > Competibacteraceae > Contendibacter. The sequence goes on along the minus strand of DEHY01000027.1, from coordinate 10,859 downwards.
AAACTGGATCTGGATCTGCAAACTCTGCTGGAACGCGCTGCTACCCGCTTCGAGCCGGCGATCCACGCTGACAACGCGGTCGAGACCGTATTTGAATTTATTATGGACCGGCTGCGCGGCTACTATCTGGACCAGGGCGTGCGCCCGGACACCTTCGAGGCGGTGCTGGAGTGCCGCCCGACCCGCCCGCTGGATTTCGACCGCCGGGTCCATGCCGTGAACGCCTTCCGTGCATTGCCGGAAGCCGCCAGCCTGGCCGCCGCCAACAAGCGCATCCGCAACCTGCTCAAGAAGGTGGAAACGGTGTTGCCGTTTGAGGTGCGCCCCGCTCTATTGATCGAGGAGGCAGAACAGGCGTTGGCCGGGCGGTTGGTGGAGCTGTCTTCCGAGGTCATCCCGCTGATGGAAACCGGTTTATACGGCGAGGCGCTGAACCGGCTGGCCCGTCTGCGCGAACCGGTGGACGCCTTCTTTGACCAGGTGCTGGTGATGGCCGACGACCCGGCGCTGCGCGACAACCGCATCGCCCTGCTGAATGAACTCAGCAGCCTGTTTCTGCGGGTGGCGGATTTTTCGCGCTTGCAGGACTGAACTGATAGCGGGTTTCACGTGAAACAGCGACCGACCATCTGTGCAAGGTTTCACGTGAAACCTTGCCGACTTCATCCGCATGGCGGAACGCCATCAATCCAATAACGATGAAACTGATTATTCTGGACCGCGACGGGGTCATCAACCAGGATTCCGATAAGTTCATCAAATCCCCGGATGAATGGATTCCAATTCCCGGCAGTCTGGAAGCGATTGCCCGCCTCAACCATGTGGGGTATCGGGTGGTGATCGCCACCAACCAGTCCGGCATCGTCCGCGGCCTGTTCGATCTGGAAACGCTCAACCTGATCCACAAAAAAATGTACCGGATGGTTCAAGAGGTCGGCGGCCTGATCGACGCGGTGTTTTTCTGCCCGGATGTGGATGAAACGCATCCTTATCGCAAGCCCAATCCAGGGATGCTGCTGGAAATCGTCCGGCGGTTGAAATGCAGCCTGAAAGGCGTTCCAGTGGTCGGCGACAGTGTGCGCGACATTCGGGCGGCGCGGGCCGCCAACGCATGGCCCTTGCTGGTGCGCACCGGCAAGGGCGCGCTGACCCTGGAGCGGGAAGCGGAAAGCTGTGCGAATGTTCTGGTATTCGACGATCTGGCCGCTGTCGCCGAATGTCTGATTAACTCAACCGAGTGACCTGTTGANNCCCCAAAATCCCATCACGCTTTCCACAGTGCTGCTCCTGTTGCGCTCGCTGTCCTTTTCCCTGGGGCTGCTCCTGTCCATCGGGATCGTGGCTCCACTGGTGATGCTGAGTTTTCCGCTCCCTTTCGTCCGGCGTTACCGGATTTCCCAGTACTGGACCCGATTCAGCATCTGGTGGCTGCGGATCACCTGCCGGATTGATTACCAACTGAGCGGCGTCGAACACCTTCCTGACCAGCCGGTGATCGTGATGTCCAAGCATCAATCCACCTGGGAGACGCTCTTTCTCCAGCAGTATCTGCCGCCGGTGGCCTGGATCATCAAGCGCGAGTTGTTGTGGCTTCCCTTCTTTGGCTGGGCGATAGCGTTGCTGCGACCGATTGCGATCAACCGTCAGTTGGGCGCTTCGGCGCTCAAGCAGGTGATCCGGCAAGGCACGGAATCCTTGCGGCAAGGACAGTGGGTGGTCATTTTCCCGGAAGGAACCCGCGCTTTGCCGGGGGAGCGCACGCAATACAAAATGGGCGGCGCGGTGCTGGCGGCGCACAGCGGCTATCCGATTCTCCCGGTAGCGATGAATGCCGGTGAATTCTGGCCGCGTGGGCAATTTCTCAAGCAGCCGGGCACCGTGCGGGTGGTATTTGGCCCCTTGATCGCCAGCAAGGGCATTTCGCCGCGAGTGCTGGGCCGACAGGTAGAAACCTGGATCGAGGATGAAATGGCGCGGATCAGCACCACGCCGACGAAATCCGCCGGTTAAGCGTCGGATCGGAGCATTGCCTGCGCAATGCCTGATCCAGTTCCGCCAACCGCTGTGGGGTGCCGATATCGCGCCAGTCGCCGGCATAATGTTCGCCGCTGATCAGCCCCGCCGCCATCGCCCGGCGCAGCAGCGGGCCGAGCGGAAACCGCCCCGGCGCGCAGTCGCCAAATAATTCCGGGCGCAGCACGCTGATCCCGCTGTAGGTCAATTGCGGTTGACCCGACGCCCTGACCTGCCCATCCGCCGTCAGCGCGAAATCGCCCTCAGGATGATGCGGCGGATTACTCACCAGCACCAGATGAGCCAATCCAGCGGGCGCCATGTGCAGGCGGGCGAACGGGTAATCGCTCCAGACATCCCCGTTAACCACCAGAAACGGCTCCGATCCCAACAGCGGCAACGCCTGGAAAATGCCGCCGCCGGTTTCCAGCGCCTGCGGGGGTTCCGGTGAATAGAGAATGTGAACTCCCCAAGCCCGACCGTCGCCCAGCGCCGTCGGCAATTGCTCGCCGAGATGGCCGGTATTGATCACCAGATCATGGATTCCCGCTGCCCGCAAGGCTTCCAGATGGTGGACGATCAGCGGCTTGCCGGCGACCGGCAACAGCGGCTTGGGCGTGTGATCGGTCAGGGGGCGCATCCGTTCGCCGCGCCCGGCGGCCAGGATCATCGCCTTCATGGCGCCGGTTGCCGGCGGTCCACGCCCCGCGCACGCAGCAGGTCATGCAGACCGGCCAGATCGGAATAGCGGCCCGCCACCTCCAGCACATAGCCCAAAGTGCGGGGAATATCGCGCAGATAGCCGGGCTTGCCGTCGCGCAGGTTCAGGCGGGCGAAGATGCCGACAGCCTTGAGATGGCGTTGCGCGCCCATCAGATCAAACCAGCGCAGGAATTGTCCGGCGTCGTCCAGCCCGCCCATACCCAGCGCCCGCAGCCGCGCCCGATAGTTCAGCGCCCAGGATTCGACCTGTGCGTGCGGCCAGGCCACGTAGCAGTCGCGCAGCAGCGACACCAGATCGTAGGTCACTGCACCCACCACCGCGTCCTGAAAATCCAGGATGCCGGGATTGTCCGGTTCCGTGATCATCAGNNTGTCGAGCGCATGATGTTCGTCCTCGCGCAATTCCAGGCCAAGCAGCCGACCCAGAAACCAGTCGCGGAACAGTTCCATCTCCCGGTGCAGCAGCGCCGAATCGTAGGGCGGCAGCAGCGCCGAACCGGGATCGCCGCCCATCTGCAACCGCGCCAGCGCCGCCAGCGCATCGTCATACAGGCCCGATACGCTGCATTCATCGAGTTCGGCCAGATATTGCCGATTGCCGAGATCGGTCAGCAGCAGCAACCCCTGATCCAGATCGCCGGCCAGCACTTCGGGTGCATTCAATCCCAGGCCGCGCAACGCCTGGGCAATGGCGACAAAGGGCCGACAATCCTCCTTGTCCGGCGGCGCGTCCATGACCACGCGGGTCTGCCCGTCATACCAGACCCGGAAATAACGGCGAAAACTGGCGTCACTGGACGCTGGGGCCATGCGGATCAGCGGCGCCGGCAATACGGTCTCCAGCCATCCCCGCAACAACTGCTCACGATCATTCACAAACTTCGCTCCATCCCGGTGTGATTGCAGCAAAAATCAATCTATGCGATGTTAAGGTACTTTAATTCACCCGTAAAACCTCGTTCCGTGATGCCGCATTATCGAATGTTTTTAGCGGGCGCTGCGCTGGTTCTGCTGCCATTGGCCGGTGTCCAGGCGCAATCCGCCGACCCGATCAACCCTTGGGCGCTGTGCGAACCTGACGAACTGGCGCAAGAAATTGTTCCGGCCACCCCGAACGCGCCGCCGCCCGACGATCTGCCGATTCAAGCCGATGCGAACCGGCTTGAATCCTCCCCCACCGAATCGCGGCTGGAAGGCAACGCCCATTTATCTCGTGGCGACCAGCGGCTGCGTGCTGATCTAATCACTTTGGATCGGCAGGACAATCGCGCCCGGGCCGAGAACGGTTTTGTCTACGGCGATCCGCGCCAGGCGCTGCGTGGCAAGCAGGCGGAGGTCGATCTGAACAGCGAGACCGGCTGGTTCAAGGAAGTGGATTATTACCTGCCAGGCCGTAACGCCCAGGGTTCCGCTGAGGCAGCGCAAGTGAATCGGAGCCGGAAACAAAGCCAGTTGCAGGACGCCAGCTACTCCACCTGCCCGCGCGGCAAGGAAATGTGGAAATTGCGCGCCCGCGAAATCAATCTGAATGAGGAAACCGGGCGCGGCGCGGCCCGTGATATGGTGTTGACGTTTAACGATACGCCGGTGTTCTATTTTCCCTACCTGTCATTTCCCATCACCGACGAACGCCAGTCCGGGTTCCTGTTTCCGCGCCAGGGTTACGACAGCAAGACCGGCCTCGATCTGTCTTTCCCCTACTACTGGAATATCGCGCCAAACCGCGATATGACCATCGCTCCACGCCTGATGACGGAACGCGGCGTATTGCTGGGCGTGGAATACCGCTTTCTTGAACCCTGGCACCAGGGGAAATTCGGCTTCGAGTACATTCCAAATGACCGCAACTATGAAGGCGCCCGGGGTTCATTCAATATCACCGACCGCGCCGCGCCGCTGTCGAATGTCTACACCGACCTGCGCTACGAATATGTCTCGGACGACAATTATCTCCGGGATTTGAGCAACAATCTGGATTTCCTGACCCCCAATTATCTGGAGCGGCATCTGGACGCCCGCTATTACGGCAACGGCTGGCAGGCGCTGGCGCGGGTCCAGGGCTATCAGGTGCTGAATCCGACGCTGTTTGCGCTGACCGGCAACCCCTACCAGCGCCTGCCGCAAGTGCTGTTCAAGGGTGAATGGCCGCCGGGCGTCGGCGGTTTGCGCTATCAGATGTACGGCGAGGCGGTGAATTTCCAGCAGTCTGACGTGGTGACCGGCACCCGGCTGGATTTGTGGCCGACCGTGGGCTGGGCGCTGGAACAGCCCTGGGGCTATCTCAGGCCCCAGGCGGGTTTCCGCTACACCGGCTATCAACTCGACCACACTGCGCCCGGCGTCAATGACGCGCCCACGCGCGCCGCGCCGGTACTCAGCCTGGANNGTGCCCTACCGCGACCAGAACGAGATTCCGATCTTCGACAGCAGCGTCATGGATCGCGATATTGACTGGCTGTTCCGTAAAAACCGGTTTACCGGCGCTGACCGGATGGGCGACGCCAACCAGTTGACCGCCGCGCTCACCACCCGGTTGCTCGACGGGCCAAGCGGACGGGAACGGCTGCGCGCCAGCATCGGCCAGATTCAGTACTTCGAGGACCGCCGGGTCAACCTGAACCCGGATGAGCCGCCCCAGACCTCAGCCAACTCCGGTCTGATCGCTCAGGGACAGGTCAATCTGTCGTCCCGCTGGGCGGTGCAGGGCGGCGTGCAACTGGAACCCGACAACAACGATATACTGCGCGGCGCGCTTGATGTGCGCTATTACGGCAACCCCCGTCAGTTGGTCAACGTTTCCTACCTAGTGGACCGTGATCAGCCCGACCTCAGCCTGAGCGATCAGATCCACTCGGTGGATATTGCATTCTTCTGGCCGCTGAGTGCGCAGTGGCGGACCATGGCGCGCTGGAACCAGGCCCTGAACACCGACCGCAATCTGGAAACCCTGGCCGGACTGGAATATGAAGACTGTTGCTGGGCGCTGCGGGTGGTTGCGCGCCAATATCGCGACAGTCCAGCCGATGCCGATGCGCAAACCTCCTTTTATATGGAACTGGAGCTGAAAGGACTGTCCCGGCTTGGCTCCGGGCTGGAATCCGTGCTGCAAAGTTCCATTATCGGCTACCAGCCGATCCGTTATTAGCCCACTCCTACCCCCGATGGCCCGCATGAACAAGCTGCTTTTTTCCCTGATGCTGTGCCTGCTGCTCTTCGCATTCTCCATTACCGGTCGTGCGCAACTGACCTTTGGTCCCGGCCCCGAGGGCGCGGGCAGCACCCTGGATGTCATCGTGGCGGTGGTCAACGATGATGTGATCACCCGCCGCGAACTGGATGCGGCCACCGCACGGATCGAAGCCCAGTTGCGGCAGCGCAAGGTGCCGGCGCCTCCCCGTCCAGTGCTGGAGCAACAGGTGCTGGAGCGGCTGATCCTGAGCCAGTTGCAGTTGCGCGCCGCCGAGCGTAACGGCATCACCGTGGATGACGCCACCTTGAACGCCGCCATCGAAAATGTGGCCCAGCGCAACAACATGAATCTGACCCAGATGCGACAAACCGTCGAGAAGGATGGGATCAGCTTTGCGCAGTTCCGCGACGAGGTGCGTCGGGAATTGCTGGCGGCGCGGTTGCGACAGAAGCTGGTGGACAGCCAGATCCAGGTGTCCGAGCAGGACGTGGACAGCCTGCAAGCTCAGTTGGCCGCTTCGACGGGCGGCGGCGGTGACAATAAAGGCGACGGGACGAGTGAATATCGGGTGGCCCAGATTCTGATCGCCGTGCCGGATGACGCCTCGCCCCAGCGGATCGAGGCCGCCAAGCGCAAGGCTGAGGATGTGCTGGCGCAACTGCGCAAGGGGGCTGATTTCCGGCAACTGGCGGTAAGCGTGTCCGCCGACCGGCAGGCGCTGGAAGGCGGCGATCTCGGCTGGCGGCGGGCCGATCAGTTGCCTACCCTGTTCGCCGATGCAGTCCCCCGGCTGAAACCCGGTCAGGTCAGCGACTTGATCCGCAGCCCCAGCGGCTTCCACATCGTCAAGCTGCTGGAAGTCCGGGGCGGTGGCGGTGAGGCGCGACCGACGTCGACGCAACAGGCGCTGGTGACTCAGACTCACGCCCGGCACATTCTGCTCCGGGTTTCGCCGCAACAGTCCGACGATGAGGCCCGCCAGCGCCTGGAGCAAATGCGCCAGCGGATTCGCAAGGGTGAGGATTTCGCAGCGCTGGCCAGCGCCAATTCCGATGACAAGGCATCCGGGGCGCGGGGCGGCGATCTGGGCTGGGTATCGCCGGGGATGCTGGTCCCCCAGTTCGAGCAGGCCATGAACGCCCTGAAGCCGAACGAGATCAGCGCGCCGTTCAAAACTCCGTTCGGCTGGCATATCGTTCAGGTGCTGGAACGCCGCCAGGGGCAGGCTTCGCCCGAAACCGAGCGGGCGCGGGTGCGCGAGGCGCTGCTGCGACGGCGTTCCGACGAGGAATGGGATTGGGTGCTGCGCCGGCTGCGCGATGAAGCCTACGTGGAAGTTCGCCTGCAACCGGCGGCGGAGCCGACCGCGAGACCATGACCGGCGGCGCCCCGATCCCGCCCCGCCCCCGCAAGCGCTTCGGCCAGCATTTCCTGCACGATCCCAATGTGCTGCGCCGGATCGTCGCGGCGATCCGTCCGGCGCCCGGTGATCATGTCGTGGAAATCGGCCCCGGTCTGGGGGCGTTGACGCGCCCCCTGCTGGCAGCGGCGGGCGCGCTGGATGTGGTGGAACTGGATCGCGATCTGCTGGAGCCGTTGCGGGCGCACTGCGCTGGAGTGGGCGCCTTGCGGATTCATCAGGCCGATGCGCTGACCTTCAACTTCGCCGCCTTGCGGGGCGACGGGCCGCTGCTGCGGGTGACGGGAAATCTGCCCTACAACATCTCCACGCCCCTGCTGTTTCATCTGCTGGCCCAGATCGAACACTTGCACGATCTGCACTTCATGCTGCAAAAGGAGGTGGTGGACCGGATGGCGGCGGGGCCAGGCGAGGAGGCTTACGGGCGGCTGTCGGTGATGCTGCAATACCGCTGCCGGGTGGAGCCGCTGTTCGCGGTCGGGCCGGGGGCCTTTCGTCCGCCGCCGAAGGTGTGGTCGGCGGTGGTGCGCCTGGTTCCACGTGAAACATCTCCCGTCGCGGTGTGGAACGAACAGCGCTTTACCGAGGTAGTGCGGCTGGCGTTCGCCCAGCGCCGCAAGACCCTGCGCAACTCGCTGCACGGGGTGCTGGACGCTGCGCAAATCAGGGCGGCGGGCGTTGATCCCGGCGTGCGCCCGGAAACGCTGGGGCTGGAGGCGTTTGCGGCGTTGAGCGAAAGCATGGCGACGGCGGATCATGCCGCGCCGGGTTGAAACCGGACAAATTGGCCTTACCTGTTCAGCGGCCTTGCCATTCCGGTTTGCGCCTGGCGATGAAAGCATCTATGCCTTCGCGGGCATCCGCGCTGTTCATGTTGCAGGCCATGGTCTCGCTGGCCTGAGCGTAGGCGTCCTCCAGCCCCGTTTCCAGTTGCCGGTAGAACAGTTCCTTGCCCATGGCGATAGCGAACGGCGGCTTGCTGCCGATTGCTTCGGCCAGTTGCCGGACGGCGGCGTCGAGTTGTTCGGGCGGCGCCACCCGGTTCAGCAACCCTTGCTGCAAGGCCGTCGGCGCATCGATGAAATCACCCGTCAGCAGCAATTCCAAAGCGTGCTTGCGGCTCAGATTGCGGCTCAGCGCCACGCCTGGGGTTGAACAGAACAGCCCGACGTTGATCCCGGATGTGGCGAAGCGGGCGTTTTCGGCGGCGACCGCCAGATCGCAGGCGGCAACCAGTTGACAGCCGGCGGCGGTAGCGATGCCATGAACCCGGGCGATGACCGGTTGCGGCAGACGGTTGATCGTGAGCATCACCCGCCCGCACTGAGCGAACAGCGCCCGGTGGAATGCCGGATCGGAATGGGCGCGCATTTCCTTGAGATCGTGGCCGGCGCAAAAGGCAGCGCCGCTGCCCGCAATCACCACCACCCGAACCGTGCGGTCGGCGGCGATGGCATCCAACGCCGTTTGCAGCGCCGCCAACATGGCTTGCGACAGCGCGTTGTACTGCTTGGGACGATTCAGCGTCAGCGTGGCGACGCACGCTTCGTCCTGGCGCAACACCAGCGCCTCCCCGGAATCAACGGTTGCAGTCATGGCAATGGGTTTCCTCTAACCAATGGTTTTTCGATGCTCGAAGCCGGGATTACCCCGCCTCGACGAACAGACAGTACTCTCCTTATACTAATGGCACTCTTGCACTCGTGCGAAGAGCTTCTTCCGATTCTGGCACTTTTTCCTCATGAACCCCGCTCATACCCCTCTCGTTTATATCGTAGATGATGAACCTGCACTGCACGACGCTCTCCTGGAGTTGCTGAAGTCGGTTGGATTGCAGGCGCTCGCAGTAGCCGATATTGAGGCCATCATAACGGCCTATCAGCCGGAGCGACCGGGCTGTCTGTTGTTGGGTATCCAGCATCCGGGGCCTGACGATCTCAATGCCCAACAGCGCTTGCGCGAGCAGGGCATTGACCTGCCGGTGATCATCATCGCCGGCCACAGTGATGTGTCCCTGGCGGTGAATGCCATGAAACAGGGGGTGCTGGACTTCATTGAAAAACCGTTCAATGACCAGCTATTGCTGGATGGGGTTCATCACGCCGTCGCCGAAGATACGATCCGGCGGCGATCCCGGGCGCGACGCCGAGAGTTTCAGCATCGCTTCGACACGCTGACCCCGCGTGAACAGGATGTGCTGCGGCGAGTGGCGGAAGGTCTGTCCAATCGGGACATCGCCGAGGTGCTTCATTTGAGTCGCAAAACCGTGGAAGTGCATCGAGCCAAGGTGATGGACAAAATGCGCGCCGATACCTTGGCGCAATTGCTGCGGATGACCATGGCCCTTGGCATTCTCAAGCTGTACGATTTTGACGCCTAATCGCGCTTTCCGAGCGCTGGAACCGCCATGTGCCTGATCCTGATCGCCTACCGCCGCCATCCCCGCTACCCCCTGCTGGTCGCAGCCAACCGCGATGAGTTTCACGACCGGCCAACCGCGCCGCTGGCATTCTGGGATGACCTCCCGCAGATCATAGCCGGGCGCGATCTCAAGGAGGGCGGGACCTGGATGGGGATTGATCGCACCGGGCGCTTTGCCGCGATTACCAACTACCGCGATCCATCGCGTGCGTCGCCGAATGCGCCCTCGCGCGGTCACTTGGTCAGCAATTTTCTGCGCAGCGCCGAACCGGCTCGGGTTTATCTGGACCGGCTGGCCCCGAAAGCGAGGGCCTACAATGGTTTTAACCTGGTGTTGGGCGATGCCGAAGGGCTGTTCTACTACTCCAATTGCGACAGTGGCGAATTTCGGGCATTGGTGCCGGGGCTGTACGGCTTGAGCAATCATCTGCTGGATACGCCCTGGCCAAAACTGGAACGGGGTCGGCGCGCACTGCGTCAATTATTGGATCGCCAGCCTGACCCCACGCCTGATGAGTTGCTGGAGCTATTGGCGGATCGCACGCTGGCGCCCGATAGCGATCTGCCTCGTACCGGCGTTCCGCTGGAATGGGAGCGCTGGCTGTCGCCGATATTTATTGATGCGCCGGGCTACGGAACCCGCTCCTCCACCGCGCTGCGGGTGGATGCGGGTGGACGGGCCTGGCTGGTCGAGACCACTTGGGCCGATGGCAGCCGGCGTGAATTTCAGTTGGACGGGCCGTCGGAAAATCCGGCATAAGTGAAATCATCGGTTTGTCTTGTTGGGAAACGGTTTAATCGGCTATTCTTATCGCCCATCCCCAAAGTGTAACCCTGCTTTACGGGGAAACAGCTTTTTCCGTAACATCCCTATGCTTGGCCCCGGTAGCTCAGTTGGATAGAGCGCACCCCTCCTAAGGGTGAGGTCACAGGTTCAATTCCTGTTCGGGGCGCACCTTAAGAATCCAGCGACATCCAACAGCGTCCATAAGCCTGCAATTTTGCGGGCTTTTTTGTGGGCGGAATGTTTAATAATGTCCAACAAAATCCATTGGAATCTACTCTCAAACTAGATAGTGTGGTCACGAGATT